>JACIWB010000012.1 GCA_014361245.1 Thermoplasmatales archaeon
TATTTCCCCTGCAATGGCAGGGATGATGCTGAAAAAGTGAAATATTTCATTAAAAATGCAATTGAGGAATGGGGAATAAAATATGTTATGCTTGTAGGAGGTAGGCAAGGAGGAATTTTCAATGAAAGATGGCTAATGCCAGTAAGATATACAAATTTAGATGACCGCTCTGGATGGGAAACAGGCTACTTGAGCGATTTATATTTTGCAGATATTTATAAATATGAGAATGGAAGCATTGTTTTTGATGACTGGGACAGCAATGGGAATGGAATATTTGCTGAATGGAAGGGAATGAAAAAGGATAATTTGGATTTGGTGCCAGATGTTTATATTGGAAGGCTTGCATGCAAAAATAAAATTGAGTTAGGAGATGTTATAAATAAAATTATTGAGTATGAGAATAATGCAAAAGGAAAGGAATGGTTCAAAAAAATGATTGTTGTTGGGGGCGACAGCTGGCCAAATGCTGATGACCCTTACTATGAAGGGGAAGAAGAGAATAAAGCAGCTCTTGAATATATGCAAGGCTTTGAGGCAACAAAATTATGGACTTCTCTTGGCACTCTTACTGGCCCGCAGGATGTTATAAATGCAGTAAATGGTGGGGCTGGCTTCCTTTTCTTTGATGGGCATGGAAATCCTATGAACTGGGCAACTCACCCGCCGCGTGATGAAAGCACATGGATTGATGGTCTTGGTTTAAGAGATATGAACAAGTTAGCAAATAAAGAAATGTATCCAGTCTGTGTTGTTGGAGGATGCCACAACAGCCAGTTCAATGTTAGCATCGTCAATCTTTTCAAGATATGGAATATAAATGAGTGGTATAGTTATGTTTATAAAGGAGAAACTGCCTATGAATGCTGGGGATGGAAAATAGTGAGAATAAAAAATGGAGGAGCAATAGCAAGCCTTGGATACACTGGCTTGGATTACTTTGCAATTGGAAATGAGGATGGAGATAACTTGCCAGATTGCATTCAATATTATTCTGGCTTTTTGAATGTTAATTTCTTTAAGGAATATGCAAGTGGAAATGATATAATCGGCATTATTCATGCAAATACTCTAATAAGCTACATAAATACTCATAATGTCATGAAAGATGAAATTCATTGTAAAACAGTGCAAGAGTGGGTTTTGCTCGGAGATCCAACTCTTAAGATTGGGGGCTACTAACATTTGGATAAAACATAAAAAAATCTTGTAAGACTTCTATGAACTCTTAAGCAATGGATTTCCTCTATTCTAAAGTAATTTTTGCATATTTCCCTATAATCCAGCGATGGTAGGCCAACAACAGCTCTTTTACCTCTTTTTAAAAAATCGCTTATTTTTTCAAAAGCATCCCCATATAGCTTGTCCATTTCATCAGAAATATGAGATGAACGCCCGTATGGAAAATCTGTTGCAACGGCATCAACTTTTGCATCAAAATCCCTCATATCCATGTTAAAAATTTCATAATTTTCAATTTTATAATAATCCATATTTTTCCTGCATCCTTCAACCATTTTCTTTTTTATATCTATTCCAATCCCTTTCGCCCCTATCAGGCAAGCCTCAATTAGTAGGCCGCCAGAGCCGCAAAAAGGATCAAGAAGAGTTTGTCCCTTTTTAATTTGTGTTAAATTTACCAAAGCTCTTGCAATTTTAGGATGCATTGAAACAGGTGGGCTGAATGGTCTATTGCTTGGTTTTCTTATCTCAAATTCTTTTCTATCGATTTTTTTAATTTCTCTGCAAAAATATTTTTTCTTTCCAAAAAAAATTTTTAATACATTATCTGGCTTTTCTAAATCAACTTTTAATTTTTTTTCATTTTTTATTATTTCCCCCAATTTTTTTCTAATCTCATAGTTGCCCCCTTCTATTTTAAAACTTCCCTCAGCGTTTAGATTTTCAACAAAATCTCTTAGATTTTCACCAATCACCTCATTTACGCTGAAAGTAAGAGCAATTCTCTTTGAAAATTCATCAAAATTATTACTACAAGCTTCTACAAGAAATATTGAATTGTGATAAATATCTCTATAATTAATTTCACACGAATTCATGCATGCTTTAGCTTCTGATAATGGTAATGTAGCATATTCCTTTGATAATTCAATCAAAATTTTCACATTTATAAGAATAAAATTTATATTTACATATTTCGAAATTTATATTCTAAAGGTTTAAATCAAACCCACTTCTTCAACTGTTACGCTTTCTATGCCTTCTATTTTTTCGAGTTTTTCAACTATCTCATCGGGACTTTGATCAGGCATTACAACTGTTAAAAATAGAGCTTTTAATCCAAATGCTACAGGTGATATTTCTTTTTTTACAATTTTTGCATAGTGTGGCATTATTTTATCAGCCTGCTCCTTAATTGATTCAAGGTTCAAAGAAACATCAGATGGCATTAACTTAAACTTTATTGCTACTTTTCCCATATTATGGCCCCTCAAAACCACATTCATTACATTTATATCTTGCGGAAAGAGCTCTACAATTCCTGCATCTCTTTATCAAAGCCCCGCACTCAGGGCAAGGAAACTGAGTATGCCCTTCAACTGTAAGTCCTTTTCCACAACTTATGCATCTACCTTCAAGCATGTTCTGTTATAGGGAATAAGTATTTAAATTTTGAGAAAATTATTTTTATGTTCAGGAATAGACATGTTTTGAGAAAAAAAGATGCAAGAAAAATTTTTGATGAATTAGAAAAGCAACTTGATTGCAAGATAGATGGAGAAGCAGAAATTGCGGAATTCAAGGATATGAAAATATTGTTTATAGATAAAAAATTTACCGTATTTTTTATAGATGATAAACCCTTTTTTAATTTACTCGGTCTGCGAACCTACAGGCCAAAAAAGAAATTTTTAACAGTAGATGATGGCGCAATAAAGCACATAGTCGGTGGCGCGGATGTGATGGCGCCGGGCGTGATTGAGATTGATGAAGGAATAAAGAGAGGGGATATTGTATGGGTAAGAGATGGAAGAGGAAATCCTATTTCGGTGGGTAAAGCTTTGATGGATGCAGAAGAGATAAAAAAAGAGAAGAAAGGAAAAGTTGTTGAAAACATTCATCATCTGGGGGATGAAATATGGAAACTAAGTAATTAATGTAATTTCATCCCATACTGATGCTTTTCCTTTTATGGCAACTCCTCTTATGACATGGGATTTTCCATCATTTATAGAAATTTTAAAAGGTGGCTCATTTTCAACTGCATATATCTCGCCATCAACATAAAATATAACTTTTTCAGCATTTTCCACATATGCATTTACTTCTCCACTTTTATATCTAAGATAAATAAAAAGTTCTTCCATTGGTGGAAGAGGAAGATTTAAAGTGTAGGCAACAGCCCTTCTTAATATCCACCAGTTATAACTCATATTTGTATTATTTCCGTTAATCCAGGAATATACATATCTTGGCACACCATATATTGAAATTCCAAAAAATTCATAAACACTACCATTCATTCCACATGGTATTTCTGGGTGAGAGCTAAAAACAATAATTTTTCCTTTTCCATATTCTGATTCAACAATTGAATATTGCCCCTTTATATCGGTTTTAATTTCTTTATATGGAATCCATTTTCCAAGCCATATCCAGTAATGAAGCGGTGCTACTTCCATTGCCTCATCAGCATAAATTGCAATTCCTTTTGCTTTCTCCATCCCATACATACCAGGCCCGCCGCCGTAAGTAATATATCGGTATGAAAGATTATCAAAAACCGGGTGTGTGGATACAATTTCATTTTTAAGAGGTATTCTTGAATCGCCTATTTCCTTCCATAAATATTGCCATTCCTCATCCTGATTATCATTTATGTATGCATCGACTATCTTAAGGCATGCCAGATTTATAATAAAATCAAAAAAATTTTTTGGCTTTTCATATCCCTTAGATGCAATATTTGCCCCCCCACATATGCCCACATATCCCCCTCCTTCTGCAATAAATTCCTTAACTTTTTCCCTCCATGTTTTTATTAATCCATGAAAATATTGCCTTCCGCTCGCCCCTATTATAAGAATATCATAATTTCTCAAATTTCCATTCATAACATCTTTAAAATCAATTCTTTCAGCTGTAGTTTCATATCTAATCCCGTTTTCTTCCCACTCGTATCTAAATGCTCTTTCTAAAAGACTTACTGAAGGAGATATTGAATCATAAATTGCAATTTTTATTTCTCTTTTATCACTTTTTGAATGGCCAAAATTTGAAAGCATCAGAAAGCAAATAAATATGATTGCTATTTTCTTCATTTAAGGCGTAATTCTTTTTATTCTTATATATTTTATCTCCTTTCCCGCGACCGCAAATATCATTTCCTTCTTAACCGATTGCGCAAGCCTCACCGCCCTGCTCACTTCCGCCCATGTTGCAGTGTAATTATTTTTTATCACATGAACCAAATATGGAGCATGCTCTTCTATCTTCCCTTCATATACCCTGAAATGGGAGCCGAATTTGAAGCCAGTTTTTGGAAGCTTACCCTTATTCTTCAAATCTTCATAAACTTTCAATCTCTCTTTTATATCTGGTTGAATATATTTTGCATTCTTCATAAAATCATCAAAACTTATTTTGTTTCCATCTTTAATGAGGTTTGCCCCATTTTTTGCCATATATGCGGTTTCCATTAAAGAGATTTGAAAATATTTTCCAAAATCCCTACCAATCCCTTCCTCCTTTATTTTATTTATCAATTGCTCATCAAAAACAACACTTCTATCATTAAGAACCAATATGTTACCAGAATAATTCTCTTTTTTTATATCAGATTTCATTTCAAAAAATTTAATTGAATAATAGGTTAAATCTCCTTCTTCATCAACAATCCCAACCACTATTTTTTTGTCTAAATCAGATAACCAATCAATTATATCCTTTATTCTGAATATTGCTCTTTCAGAAATTGCTTTTACAAAGAATGATGGTTTAGCTGGTGACTTCTTTCCGCGTTCATAAAGCAAAAAATCTTCACCAATCTCCGCTATATAACCACGCTCTCTTAAATCTCTATACACTAGATATTTTATTTCAAAATCATTAAAAACAGAAATAGAATATTTTAAAAAATCTTCAAAATTAATTTTTTTCCCATCCCTTTCTACTTCAATTTTGCCCTTCTCAAGTAGATAGCACGCCTCAATCAGGCTCATCCTGTTTTTTCCCTCAACAAAATTACCCTTTATCTTTGCTAACATTTTCTCTCTATATATTTAATTATTCCTTCAAATATACTTTTTCCATCCCCTCTATTCCAGTTAATATTTTGCCATCTATAAAATGCTCTCTCAGGATGAGGCATCATACCAAGAATATTTCCCTGCGGATTTGTTATTCCGGCAATATTTGCATATGAACCATTTGGATTGAAAGGATAGCCATCTTCCTTACCATTTTCATTTACATATCTAAAAACAACCTGCTTTTTATTTACTTCTTCAGCATATTCATCACTTTTGAATACCAATTTTCCTTCTGCATGAGCACATGGAATCAAGCAAATTTTTCCCTTTTCAATATTTTTTGTTAATTCACAATTTCCCTCATGTCTTAGCAATGTCTGCCTGCACTCAAATCTATTCGAATCATTTGTTGTCAGACAAGCTTCAGGTTCATTGGCTATTCCATACAGAGCTGGAAGAAGACCAATTTCAACAAGCACCTGAAATCCATTACAAATTCCAACAATAACATATCCTTCATCAACATATCTTACAAGCTCCTTAAAAATGCTCGCCTTCATGCGAGAAGCGAAAATTGCGCCAGCCCTCACATAATCACCTCCAGAGAAGCCACCCGGCAGAAATATGCATTGATAACTCATCGGGCTCTTTCTCCCGCTTTCAAATTCTTTTAAATGCACATATTCCGCATTAACTTTGAGGCGGAGAAATGCATTTAAGCTTTCCTCCTCGCAATTTGTCCCCTCCATTCTTAGAATTGCAACTTTTATATCTTTTCTTTCCACAAATGTAAATAAAATTGATATTTAACTTTATTTTCTTTTATAGAGATAAGTTGCAGCTAATCCAATTATTGCTATTAAGATTATAATAATTATCAAGGAAATTCCTTTATTATTTTCCTCATTTAAAACTTCGAATGTTTCTGCATCCATGCAATAGATTTTTCCAATCGCTGAAAAAAATACTTTCCCATTTGTTATGACTGGCTTTGATATAGGAGTAGTGATGAAATTATATAAGCCATTAATTTCATAAGCGGGAGAAAAGCTGAAATCCACCTTTCCACTTTTATTAACTGCATAAAATCTTCCATCGGTTGATGATACAAAAATTTTATCCCCATATGCATCAATTCCTTTAAGAGATGCATTTGTTGAAAAAATCCATTTTAGCTCGCCATTTTTATCAATACAGTATAGATTTCCGTCTAAACAAGCGGCATATATTTCATTTCTGCAGTCTATATCTACAATTCCCCATCCAGTGTCTAATTTCCATTTTAGCTCGCCATTTTTATTGAGGCAATAAATTCCATCTATAGCCCCAAAATAGATATTATCCTCTATTAATAAAGATAAAATTTTCCCGCTTGCATTGTAACTCCATTTATCACAATAAATTTTATTTCCATCCACATAGTATATTTTATCCCTGTATTTTATTAAATCATTACTTAAATAGATTTTATCGCCCACCTCAATCTCCTTTCCTCCTTCTCCTTTCCATAAGCTTTTTCCATCAATAGAAAATGAATAAGAAATTTTATCAGTTGCAACATATATTATTCCATCCTTTATTTCCAAATCATTTATTTCCTCACCAAAACTTTTCTCCATTATTAAACTTCCATTCTCACTTAAAACATACAGAGTTTTATTGAAACAGGCGTATATATTTTTCCCATCACTTTTTAAGATTGCATAATCATAATTTTTATCACCGAATTCAAAAGTCCATAAAAGCCTTCCTTCTCTTCCCTTGCTGCCTTCATTTTTCTTAAAATTAGGGGTGAAATTGTAAGCAACACCATCGATTCTAACCCATCCAGCAGGAGGCACATCAACAACACCTTTCAACTTATTCAAAGAAGATGTATTCCATATATATGTTGGATTTCCAAAAAATGCCCAGAGGGAATTGTTGAATATTAAATTTCCATCTGTTATCTTGCAATCTGTTGTAAAATCAGTTATTGGAGGAGAAAACATTATTTTCTTTACAACTTCAGCATCTATTTTTCCATAATATTGGTTTCCCAATTCTTCGAATTTTATGTCTCTTTCAGAAGGAGTATAAAAGAGAGTATAATATTGATAGCCGGTTGCATTCAGCAAAAGATGAGCAAGCCTGAAGAAAGGCGCTTTAAGCACTTCATATCCTATAATATCTCTCCTTACTTTAAAATCAAATGGATTGTTTGCACTCCATAAAAATCCATCCTTCTTCCTTATAACATTATGATGGTATAAGCCAAATTCAAGAAGAGCTATTTCCTTTTCCTCCGCATCAGCAATAAGCCATTGAGCATTCATCACTCCTGTATTTCCTTCAAGAAGATATTTTATTACATCATCTATACTGCTTCCATACTGGATTGCCATCCTTGCCCTTATTGCAAGAGGTATCCCACGCAACTTAAAGAACCCCTGTATGAAAGTTGTTTCAATCATAGCCAAGCCCTCATCATTCTGCCAGAAATCCTCATCGCTCCATATATAGCCAGGAGAAGTAGAAATAATCAAGCGATGGCCGCTGCTCGGCTCTATATCAAGAATTACATTCCATCTTTGAGCTATATAATAGCTATACCACCAACCCCCACACCACACACTATCGCTTATAACAATATTTCCATCTTTTGTCGCATTTCCAACAGCTGCAAATCCATTGCAGTGATGGACTGGATAAAATGAGAGAGCAAATTCATAAAAATCCTTGGTTTTAAAAGAAAAAGCATTAAAGATATCTCTCAAAATATGAAATCCTTTCGGGAAGTTTGTTAAAATACTCATCAGTTCATACATTTCATTAAGAGCAAGAATGTCCTCATATGTTATATCCTCTCCATATATTTTAACCCCTCTTGCTTTTGCTCCATCAGCTATTCCCCTTATCTCTTCTCTATACTCTTCTGGATAATATGGCCAGAATATTTTTATAGCAAGTTTTTTGCATTCATTCCACCATCTGGCAGATAATTCTTCGTATCTTGAAGAATTTATATCAACTGGCAAATATTTTATAATAAATGGGCAATTATGAATTATATTGCTCCATCTATAAATCATATCAGTTATTTCAGCATATAAAAGCCATCCATGCTGATAGCCACGCTCATATGCATCTCCTTCTATATGAACATAAATCCATCCCTGAATGTTATACCTGCATGCATTTCCATAAACACTGTTTCCTTCGATTTTTAATTCATAATTAACAGGGGTTATAAACAGCAAGGCGAGTAGCAATGAAAGAAATTTCATAAAGAAAATATCAGAAGGTTTTAAATAAGTATTGTCTTCATTATAAATCCAACAAATAAGGCAGTGAAAAGCATTATTGTTGTGGATTTTATCATATCCTTCCAGCCAAGCTCCTTTAGAAGAACCGCAAATGTAGCAACGCACGGAAAATATATCGCAAGTACCGTTACCGCCACCACCAGTTGGGGAGCGCTTAGCCCAAGAGGCAGGAGCAAGCCCGCCGCCAAATCCTTCCTGACAAAACCCATCAGCAAAGGAACGGCTGCTTCACCAGGTAGCCCAAAAATAGGTTGCATGAGAGGTGAAAATATATTTGCGATTTTTGAAATTATATCACTTGAATAGAGTATGCCAGTTATAAAAACTCCAGCGAAGAGCCAGGGTAAAGCATCTGCGAGGAACCATTTTATTCTCATGTATGTTTTCTTGAAAATTGAGGAAATGCTCGGCAATCTATAAGGAGGAATTTCTAAAAATATTTCAGAACTCTCACCTTTTAAAAATTTATTCAGCAGTAAGCCACCAGAAATAAAAATAATTGCAAGTGTTGAATAAACTATCAATATGTATTTTATGCCATATTTTCCCAGAATAGCAAAAATCATTGCGGTTTGTGCCATGCAAGGGATAGCTATGCCAATAAGAGTCGCTGTAATAAAGCGCTGTCTCTTTGTATCAAGTATTCTTGAAGAAAGCACTCCTGGAACATTACAGCCCAATCCAAGAAAAACAGAAATTATGCCAGAACCATGCATTCCAAGGCGATGAAAGATATTATCAACAAGCGTGGATAAGCGTGGTAAATAGCCAGTATCTTCAAGTATTGCAAGAATAAGATAAAATGAAAATATATAGGGAAGAACAACTCCGAATGGAACATATAAACCAGTTGTAAGTAAGCCGAGAGATTGCATAAAATCTATTTCCCCATCTATTAATTTTCCTATAATTACATCATGAATAAAACCCTCTCCTAAAAAATCTCCAATTTTCATTATGAATATTTTATAAATTTCAAAAAGTGGATCGGAGATATATTTTATTATTTCCTCTGCTATAAATCTAACTGATAAAAAAGAAATTAGCAAAACAAAAATTGCTATTGGTAAGCCAGTAAATGGCTTTATTGATGCCTCGGATAATCTATCTTTTAAGGTATGATGGCGATGTCTAACTTTTTGAACAATCTTAACAATTCTTCCTATCTCCATCCATTTTTCATCGTCGCTGGTTTTCTTTCTTTCCTTAGCTTTTGCATCCTTTATTCTTTCTGTTAGCTCCTTTATTCCCTCACCAGTAAGGGCAACGGTTGCAACAATAGGTGTATCAAGAATTTTTTCAAGCTTCTTTAGATCTATTTCAATTCCTTCATGTCTTGCCTCATCCCATAAATTTAGGGCAATAACAACTGGTTTATTTCCCTCCAGTAGCTCAAGGGTTAAAAACAGGTTTCTTTCTAAATTTGTTGCATCAACAACATTTATCACTAAATCAGCTTCATCAAACAATTTTTTTGCAACTTCCTCTGCTTTGTTTGAAGGCATCAATGAATATGTGCCAGGCGCATCTATAATTTCAAATGTTTTTTCCCCCAACTTCATCTTTCCTTTTGTAAAATCAACAGTTGTGCCAGGGTAGTTTGCCGCTATCACGCCCGCCCCAGTGAGGCGGGAGAAAATAACGCTTTTTCCAACATTTGGGTTTCCCATCAAAACTATTTTCATACTTCCACCATTATTTTCATTGCTATTCCCCTGCCAATGCTTATTTCTCTTTCATCCACTTCCACAACTATTGGACCACAAAATGGTTGAGATGCTATTTTTTTAACAATTTTTCCTTCCCTTAATCCAATATTCCTTGCTCTTCTTTGAAAGCCAAATCCTCCATCTATCCTTATAATTTTTCCTTTCTTTCCTTGCTCTAACTCAATCAGTGAGATTTCCACATCTCGCAGAAATTATGAATATTTAAAAATATTTCGGTTAACCTAAATTTTTGCTTTATTCGATGCTGTTAGCTTAACCAAAATTTTCGATAAAAATATGCATTCCATAGATGCATTTGATGATAAATGCAAAGGGATGCAATTATTGAAAGAAAAATGTATCGTTATGAGAGAAAAAACCAGTGGAATTCATATATTAGTAAGGAGAAGCAGAACTGCCATATGGAAATGGCTGCACAAATTCAGGAGTGTATTGAAAAATAGCATCGCAGATAAAAGCCTCAGTGTGTTGTCATTGATGAGACATCTCTTCAAATAGGGGATATGAATTTCTGGTTTTGGTTTGTCATTGAACCTGAAAGATTGTCTTCTTTATGATAAGTAGGAGCAGAACAAACATGGCCTGTAAAAAATTGATTTGTGCGATGCAAGACAGATGGAAGGGCATGGTATCTGATACTGAAAAGATAGAACATTTTGATAACTATTTTCCAAGCAAGAGATGGAAAATAAAACATGTGAAGCTCTGGTTTTCCATTTATGTTTTCTATTATAATTTGATAGAGCCATCAGAGTTTATCCAAAAACTCCCCAATTTTTTATTGTAGAGTGGTAAAAATGGATAATGAATATGAAAGATTCATAGTAGCATTGCAGGGGATAATGCAATGCTAAATTTAACAGCGTCAAACTTTCACCAAAATATTTTTTAATATTTTCGAATGCATGCTTTTGCCCGCTAAATCACTTTCCAAAATTTTATATAAATTTAGAAATTTATTGTTATGAACGATGAGATTGAAGAAGCGGTGGAGGAAATTATTTCAATTGTTAATGTTGAAAGGGAGAAAATTGAGGATGATTTAAAGAGATTTATTGATTATGGAGTTCCTTTAAGTCAGGCAAAGGATGCTATATTGCATAAATATGGAAAATTATCAAGGGAAAGGAAAATAAAGGATATAAAGGCAAATGAAAGAGGGATTAATACAGTAGGAAAGATAATATTTATAGATGAAAAAGAAGTAGAAGTTAGGGGGGAGAAAAGGAAGATTTTTCATGGTTTAATAGGAGATGAAACAGCAATAATTCCATTCACTGCATGGAAAGATTTCAATATAAAAGTAGGAGATGTTTTAAGGATAAAAAATGCTTCATCAAGTGAATGGGAAGGAAATCCACGCCTAAGCTTTTCTGAATGGACTGAAATAACAAAACTTGATTATGATATAGAATTGATTAAAAGAGCACCAAAAAAATATAATCTTATTGATTTAAAAGCTGGGTTATCAAATGTTGAGGTAAGAGGTAAGATTGTTGAAATTGAGGAAAGAGAAGTAAATATTGCAGATGAGGCAAGAAAAATTTTTTCTGGAATAATTGAAGATGAAACAGCAAGAATAAGATTCACTTCTTGGAAGGATTTTTCGCTTGAAAAGAATAAGGTTTATAGAATAAAAGGGGCATATATAAGGAACTGGCGGGGCGCCCCCCAGCTTATTTTCGATGAAAACTCAGATGTTGAAAAGCTGGATGAAGAAATTTTCAGGGAGAGGAAAGTTATTCCTATATACAAGGTTGTGGAAGCAGGCGGGGGCATAGATTTGCTGATTGAAGGGACAATTCTTGAGTTGAGAAAGGATTCTGGAATAATTTTTAGATGCCCAAAATGCAACAGGAGGACGAGGGAAGGTGTTTGTGAGGAGGATGGGAATGTTGATGCTATTCCAGATTTAAGAATAAGGGCTCTTGTTGATGATGGAACTGGGGCGGTTGATGTAATATTTAATAGAGAAATATCTGAGAAAATTCTGAATAGGAAAATGGATGAATATCTATCAATGGCCAAGGAAGCAATGGATTACGATATTGTTACTGAGGATATAGAAGATAAGCTTATTGCACACCCTGTAAGAGTTTATGGCGATTCAATCCAGAGTGATTTTATAATTACAATATTTGCAAAGGATGCGGAAATAATAGGAATAGATGCGGAAAAGGAGGCGAATGAACTTTTAGCAGGTATGGGTGATTAAAATGAGGGAACCAGCATGGAGAATATTTGCAGCTGAATATAATGATTCAATGCATGTTGCTGAAAGTAAGGTGGAAAAATCTCCTAAATATGTAATAACCCCTCTTGGTGCAAAAGTGAATAGATTATACATTGTTGGGGTTTTAACTGACTTGGAAGGGATGGGCGGAGAGGGAATAAGAAGAAAAGCAAGAATATCAGATCCAACTGGCTCGCATATAGTATATGCAGAAACCTTCAAGCCAGAAGTAGCAAGCATTCTTGCAGATATCCAAATTCCAAGCTATGTAGCAATTGTTGGAAAAGCCCGAATTTATGAGCCAGAGGAAGGGGTGCTATATGTTTCTGTAAGAGCGGAAATTGCTAAAGAAGTGAATGAAGAAATAAGGAAATACTGGATTCTTGAAGCATGCAAAAATATGGCATTGAGAATAGATGCGATAAAGGAGGCAATGAATATGAAAAATCCAAGTGTTGCAAATTTGGTTGAAATTGGCTATCCAACAATAATTGCTGAAGGAGTTGTAGAAGCGATTAAATTGTATAAGGAAATAGATATAGAGCACTATGAAATACTTTTAAAAGAGGCACTTTCTTTTATAACATCAAAGAAAATAGATATAAAAAAGAATTTAGAAGGCGAGGAAAAAATATTGAAAATAATTGAGGGAATGCAGGGTAATGAGGGAGTTGACTGGGAAAAAGTTGTTGAAGAGGGAATAAAGACAGGTATAGAAAAGGATTCTGTTGAAGAAATAATATATTCCCTTATGGAAAAGGGATTAATATATGAACCACAGCTTGGAAAACTTAAATTGGTTTAAAAATAGAAAAATTAATAAGTAAAAAGTATATTATCTCTAATGCCAGTCGGGTTTGTGTTGATATCTACTGCACCAGCAAAAGAGCATCAGGTTTACAATGAACTTTTGAAACTTAGAGAGATAGTGGAGTTACATCCTCTATTCGGAGAATATGATTTAATCGCAAAAATAGAGGCAAAGGATTTAGAAGAGCTTGGAAAAATTGTTGTTGAAAAGATAAGAAAAATAGATGGAGTAACTGATACAAAAACCCTGACTGGAACAAAATTTTGAGGTGAAAAAATGAGTGATATTATGGGTCTGTTTTTGAGTATGGTTCTTTTAGTGTTTGCAATTGGAACAATAATAGGAGGACTATTTACCATATACTTTGGTTCAGGCAGGAGCAGGGCAATAGGAGGAATATTGTTGATAATAGGTATTATTGTTGCTCTTGTATTCTACAACTACAGCGGCGGCGGGATATGGGGGAATAGCGCATGGAACTGGGAGATAGTGAAGAAGGGCATAGCCTCGCTTGTAGGAGGAATTATTGGAGCAATTGTTGCAATTGGTGTTTTCCTTGCTGGTATAATGAAGGCGTGATGGAGCTAAAAGAAGTTATTGAAAAAAGGCGCTCAATAAGAAAATTCTCTGATAAAAAATTTGATGTCAGTAAATTAATCAATCTTCTATATCTTGCAAATCTTGCCCCATCTGCGGGAAATCTGCAGGCAAGAGAATTTATAATTGTTGATAAAAAGGAAATAAAGGAGAAGATAGCAAGAGCGGCCTTTCAGCAGGATTTTATTTCAAGAGCACCTTTTATCGTTGTTTTCTGTGCAAATGAAAGAAGAATTTTACCCTACGGAAAAAGAGGAAAATTATATTGCATAGAAGACACATGTGCTTCCATTGAGAATTTTTTGCTGGCTGCATGTGATGAGGGATTGGCTACATGCTGGATAGGGGCTTTTGATGAAGATGAAGTTTCAGAAATATTGAATCTCCCACAATATATAAAGCCAGTTGCAATTATTCCAGTTGGTTATGCAGATGAAAAGCCAGAAGAAAAAGAGTTAAGGAAAATTGAGGAGATGATACATTATAACGGCTGGAGCCACAACCCAACATAACCACATGAAACACATTTGTAGGCATCTACTTCCTTTATCCATTCAGGAATTTTGATAAATGGAATTGATGGAAAATCTTTTCCAGATGCAATTTTTTCCATGTTTCCATTACATGCAGGACATTTTATCTCGCCGTCAAACTCTTTTTTTAAATATCTTTCTCCAAGTTCAACATAAATCGATGAATTTCTTCTTATCTCATCGATAAGTTTTTTGTCTTCCCTTACTATTTTCGCTGGCACACCAGCAGCCAAGCTATTCGGCGGAATAACTGTATCTGGCAGAACAACTGCATTTGCTGCAATTATGCTTCCTTTACCTATTTTTGAGCCATCTAAAATTGTTGAATTTATTCCAATTATGCAGTCATCTTCTATGGTTGCCCCATGAACAATTGCCCCATGCCCAACTGATACATTTTTGCCTATTTTTACAGGATTTTCCTTAGAACAATGAATCACACAGCAATCCTGAATGTTGCTTCCATTGCCTATCTCTATTTTGTTTAGATCTGCTCTTAAAACTGCATTATGCCATATACTGCATCTATCCCCTATAAAAACATCTCCTATAATTTTTGCACTTCTTGCTATAAATGTGTTTTTTCCAGATTTCATGGATGAAATTATTTTTAAGTTTAATAAACTTTGCAAAAAAATTTATTAATTGAAATTGATAAAAAAGGATGAAAGTTATAGTCTATAGATACGGGCATAGATTAGCAAGGGATAAAAGAATTACGACCCATGTGGCTCTTGCCGCCCGTGCCTTCGGTGCCGAAGGGATTTTTATAGATAGAAAGGATGAGGGAATAGAGAAGAGAGTAGGGAAGGTTGTTGAAAGATTTGGAGGGAATTTTTTTATTGAAAGTGGGATTGATTGGAAGGAAATTATTAAGAATTGGGAGGGGAAAATAGTCCATCTCACAATGTACGGGGAAAAAATTGAAAATGTTATAGATGAAATAAAAAAATTTGATGATATCCTTGTAATTGTTGGCTCTGAGAAAGTGCCTGGTGAATTTTATGAAATAGCCGATTACAATGTTGCAATAGGAAATCAACCACATTCGGAAGTTTCATCTCTTGCAATTTTCCTTCATATGCTAAATGGGGGAGAATGGATGAATAAAAAATTTGATGGAATAATTAAAATAATTCCAAGCAAAAAAGGAAAAATTTTATCATATGATTATATAAAAATTTTGGAAAAAGAAGGATGTAGCAAGGAAGTTATAGAACACTGCAAAAAAGTGAGGAATTTAGCAATTAAAATTGCTCAAAAAATTTTTGAAAATGGAATAAAATTGGATATGGAAGCAATTGAAGGAGGGGCAATTCTTCATGATGTTGGCAGAGCTAAAAGAAATGATTTATTGCATGTTATTGAAGGGGTTAAAATTGCAAAAAAATATGGCTTACCAGAAAAAATAGTATCGATAATAGAAAGGCATGCCGGCTCCGGAATTGATGAGGAAGATGCTGAGTTGCTTGGTTTGCCAAAAAAGGATTATAATCCAGAAAGTATTGAAGAAGAAATTGTTTCTCATGCGGATAATCTTACTTCAAATGATTATAGAAGTATTGAAGAAACCATAAATGAATTTAGGAAATTTGGAGAAAAGCAATTAAAAAAATTGATGGCAATGCATGAAAAATTGAGTAACCTTGCTGGTGTGGATATTGATAAAATTGTTGAGGAGCTAAAAATTCTTAAATGATATAAAATCTCTTATAATTCTTGCTGCAAGTAAAGATGTTCTTCCATCATCATATGGGGGACAAACTTCTACAATATCCATCGCAATTACTTTTTTTGAAATAATCTTTATAAAATCAAAAATTTCATAGCCAAGCCCGAAAGGTTCTGGATTGCTCACGCCTGGAGCGAAGCAAGGGTCAAAAACATCCATATCAATGCTTAAAAAAATTTTGTCAAATTTAATTTCTTCAGCCATTTGCGACCTAAAATCCCATGCATAAAAATGTTTAAAGCCGATTTTTTTTGCGTCCTCAATTTCCTCCTTGCAAGCAGACCTAATGCCAAAAGATATAATATTTTCTTTCCCAACTTTCTCAAAAATTCTGCGGGCGGCGCATGCATGGCTATTTTTATCGCCCAGATATTCTTCTCTAAAATCAAGATGAGCATCTAATATAACAACTCCTGCATCTTTCGGCAGGATAAAAGGTGAAATTGAATGGGCTCCTCCCATTATAATAGGGATTTTTCCTTCAGATATTACTTTGTTTACAAATTTTTTTCCTTCTAAAAGGCTAAAATTTCCAGCATCATTTATTTTTGCTTTGCTTAAATCAAAATTATTTCTTAAATCGTAACTCTCATAATTCCAGCTTTCGTATCTTATATGTTCTGGAGCAATTGATGCACCTTTTCTGAATGACATTTCAGCGTCTTCATATGGTATACCAAAAATAACAAATTTTGCATTTTCATAGCTTTCTTCGGCATCAGCAAATTTCATATTCTTGTAATTTTTTTCTTACCCATTGCCTGCAGATATTCTATTTCTTTCCCTTCCTCTATTTTTCCCTTGAATTCTTCTGGTATGTCCATATCAAATGTTTCATATGTTTCCATATCCATAAGCTGTACCTTGTCCCCTCTTACAGATATAACCTGCGCAGTTTTTTTCTCAATTATCGGAATTGCAACTTTATGCTTCACTGGATATATTACGCTTCTCTTTTGATTGTCAAATATTCCAACTGCATCTATCCTTGCCTTTGCCTCTCCATGCTTCCCTGGTTTTGAAGTTGCAATACTCAAAATCTTGCAAGGTTCTTCATCAATAATTATATATCTATTCTCCTTGAGTTCTCTTACTTCAGCCATTTCCTTCATCTTTACACCAAAAAAGAAATATAAAACTAATAGATAAGATTTTGCCTCATGCCCAGTAGTTCCGAAAGTATCAAAAACTGCTAACCAAAATCTTTTATATATTTGAAAAAATCATATAAGAAAATATAGAGGAAATTGTAAAAATAAAAGTTGCTATTGGCAGAGATTTTCCTATGGTATAGAAATATTCTATTTTATCATCCCCTTCATCTATTCCATTTGCGAGCCTTAGTATTAAAAATACAAGAAGAATAATATAGATACCAATTACAATATCAAAATCAGTTGATGATTCAACATAGAATATCTTTCCAAATAGAGGGATTGTTACATCCTCAGAAAATGAGAAATTCAATGAAGAAAGGATTTTTTGCATTAAATTTGTCATTCCTAGAGTCACTCCCCCTATTAAGGGAGCAAAAAATGTTGCTGTTGAGCGAAGGGAAGAAGTTATTGAAGCCAAGCCATCTTTTATTTTCCTCTCGACATCCTGAAGTTGCTTCAGATGGTCAGCTATTTTAACTATTGCAATTCCTGCATATTCATAACTTTTCCTAACTCCTTCAATAAAAATTTTTATTATAGCCCTTATCCTATCTGAATAAACATTCGCAAGAGCCCCATATTCAGCATCAAAAAACGCATCCTCTATTTTTATCCTTCTTGAAATAAGGTTATAAAATGCTTTTGCAAAAACTTCTCCTATGGTTGAGCCTTTCATTGTTTGAGCTACATGGTTAAATGCTTCTTCCGGCGGTTTGCCTTCAGCAACCCTCCTTCCAAGTATATATAAAGCATCCCCGAACTCTTTTTCCATTTTTCTTATCCTATCTCTCTCCTTTTTATCCTTGCTATATGTAGAGAGGCAATAAAATGAAACTGAAATTGCTATGCCCCATATGAGGAAAAATTTTTTAAAATTTAAAGGGAAATAAATTGATGCAATAGTAAATGGGATAAAAATAAATACTGAAATTAGAGCATTTCTCAAGTTGCTTAATTTTTTCTGCGGCAATGAAGGCGGATTAAAAGTTGCGGGACGATTTGCAAGAATTTTTCTTATATAAAAGAAAAGGAAAACAGGAAGTAGGATATCATAAAATATGATTATATGAAATATGGAGAATTTAAGCCCTATCACGCTCACGGCAGGGAGCATTGCTACCGTTGCAAGGGGGAGCATGAAGCCGAGAGAATATATTATTAGAGTTGGTTGATGAAGCTTATTTGAGAAATCATTCATTAAATCCCTTGTTCCTTCTAAAACAACATCAAGAGCTCTATCCAAAGTAGAAATTCTATCATTTTCTTTTTCATTTACAGAATTTCTTATTAAATGTATAGCTCTCTTAAAATATTCACTCCATTCCCCCCATAAGTTCGAAAAATATGTTATTGCATCATCTATGCTTTTATGTATTCTTATTTCTAAATCCCAGATAATTTTTCTTAAATCTTTTGCGAGAGAAGAATTTGATTCTTTAGCTGCAAAATAAAAAGCTCTTTCAAGATTTGGAACTAACTTTAGATACATTACTAAATATGATATTATTTCTGGAATATCTCCCAAGGAATGCGCCTTCATATATCTTGCTTTTATTTTAGGGTATTCACTTGTATAATGCAAAGAAAGAAGGGGAAAAATAAAGAGAATTATAATGATTAGAAAAATTGTTAAAAATCCCATATTTTTTATTGAAAAATCATAAAATGCAAAAATTGAAATCGATATTAATAGGGAAATTAAAAGTGAAATAATTGCACAAATATAGGAAAAATAAATTATTTCATATGGCTCAAGATCTGTTCCAATAAAATGAAGGCTATCCAAAAATTCCTTCGATACCTCCTTATTTATTTTTTCTTTCTCCTCCTCCTTTATCTTTATTTTTCCAACAAATTTTCTGCATAAATTTTCAAATTGCATTTTTTATCCACTCATTCCATTTCTCTTCGATTTCATAAAAATTTTTATTTTCTTCCAGCAATGACCAATAGAAATTGTTTGCATCCCTTATAAATCTCGCATCAGTTCTTCCAATTTCAACAATTTTTTCCTTCATCCTTGCCCTCATCTTTATATTTTCTATTGCATCTTCCATGCTCATTCCCCATTTCCTTGCTATTCTCCCTATTATCTCTGACTGTCCCATATAAAATAGATCAGTCGCTTCAAGCACATCTTTTGAATAATCATATCTCATTATATCTGAAAAAATTTTATCAACATCTTCTTTTTCCCAGAGCTTGCTTACTTCAGATACCTGAATAACCCTTCTCATTCTTTCAATCCCTCCTCCAGCCCTGATGGGTGAGGCAATAACAACTATATCTGTTGCTTTGAATGAAACAGGTGGAACACCGATATCATAAACAATTCTATCAAAAACATCTCTTGATGTTGAGCCATGAATTGTTCCCATGACTAAATTTCCAGCAGCCCCTATCCTCATTGCTTCAAACAAAATTTTTGCTTCCTCACCACGAACTTCCCCGAGGATTATAACAGATTCACCAAGCCTCAGAGCGGTTTTTATTGCAGTTTTCTCATCTATGCCATCACTGCCCACCGCAGATTTTGTAAGCAAAGATTGAATTTTATAACCGAGCCTCTGGAGCTCATCAACTGGCAACTCTGGCGTATCCTCTATAGTAAGAATTCTGTATCTCTGAGGTATCTCAAGCATAAGAGAGGAGAGGAGGGATGTTTTCCCCGCCCCCCTTGAACCAGCGATCAAAATCGTTGCCTGCCCATCAACAAGAAAACTCAGCAAGCCAGCAGCAAGAGATGAGAGCATCTTGCATGAAATAAATTTTGGCAATGTCCATAACTCAGATGCATGCCTCCTTATTGCAAATGCTATGCCTTTGGGTGTTATTGGAGGGGAAATTGCGGTAATGCGTGAGCCATATTCGGGAAGCCCAACATCCATTACTGGGGCCGCTTCCGAAAAGCCCCTCCCACTCAAACTTCTCAGACGCGATGAGAATGCTTCAATATCATTTTCTGAAAAATAGATGTTTGTTACATATTCCTCTCCATTTGCAACAATATGCAATGGATTATAGCTTACAGGAGCATTTATATAAATATCTTGTATTGTTTTATCAGCTAACAAATCTTCAAGTATTCCAAAGCCAGATGTATATTTTGCAAATGTCTCAGCAAGAAAATCTATTCTCCTGCTATCAATTTTATATTTAATACTTTCTGCTATTTCCATTATTTTTTCTTTCCCAAATCTGTAAAAATATTCTCTTGCTCTTTCAGGATCCATAAATGAAATGTCTGATGGGCGATGCTTTGAGAGCTTTTCCTTTGCTTTAATAAGTATTTTAAGTTCCTCCAAGCTGATATTGTACTCTGGTGGAATTATAAAATACAATTTTTCCGCTTTCCTCTTGAGTTCATATAGGGAAACCTTTATACTGCTTCTTTCTTTTTTTATTTCATAACTTTTTATAAAAATCGCATCATTTGGAGGAGTAAATTCGATTGATGTATCAAAGAATATCGGTCTTATATAAGCTCTTATGCCATCATAAGAGAAATGTTTAATTTTCTCAAAATTTTTTATTATATTACTCAATTTTTCAAAATTTTCATCTCTGCATTTTGCACATTCTTCCTTTTTTAAAATAAATGGTTTTTTTAATTTGTAAAAAAAGTTTAAAAGATTGAGAAAAGATTTTAAGGGATCCTCCTTGCTTTTTTCTATTGCTGAATTAATCTCCTTACTAAAAATGCAATCACTGCAATAATTTAGTTTCATGGAAGATATTTTTTCAATAAATTTTGAAATTTCGAAAAGCATTGAAAGCGATTCACCTTCTATTATCTTTACAAAATAATGATTTAATTTTATTCTATCAATTTTTCCTTCTTTACCTATTATTTCAAGCAATTCCTTTCTGCAATTTTCATCTGAAAGCGAAGAGGAATATTTGCATGAATGGCAATCTACTTCAACTACATTTGCTCCCCCTTCTTTTATAATCCTATAAACCATTCAAAAATTTAATTTATTATTTAAATATATATTTTATGGATAAAAAATACATTTTAGGGAGGAGAGATGCAAATGAAAAATCTTCTTTAAATATTGGAAGATATTATGCGCTTGATGGCTCGCTTGGGGCGCCAGTATATTTGGATGTTTCAAAACCTCATGTAATTTTTTTGTGCGGGAAAAGAGGATATGGAAAATCATATACCATTGGAGTTTTTCTAGAAGAATTCTGCTCGCTTGATGAAGAAATAAGAAGAAACATTTCTTTTATTGTTGCGGATACGCTTGGAATTTTCTGGACAAGTATTTTTCCCAATAAAAGAGAGGTTGAGAACTTGAAAAGATGGGGAATTGAAGCAAGTGGGATAGAAATTGAGATTTTTACTTCTCCTGAATTGGCTAGCTATTACAGAAAATTTGGAATAAAAGCAAATGAAATTTCAATATCAGCTTCAGCCCTTAAGACATTTCACTGGTGCAGACTTTTTGGAATTTCTCCTCAATCCATGGAAGGAATTGCAATATCAAGAGCAACAGGTGAAATGGAAGGGAAATATGGGATAGAAGATATAATGGAAAATATAAAAAATGATAAGGAAATAAGCAAGGAGACAAAGATGGCTTGTATAAATTTTTTTGTTATGGCAAAAAATTTGAAAATATTTGCAAAGGATGGAATAAATTTATCTGATATAGCAAAAAGAGGAAAAATCTCTATAATTGATTTAAGCCCATATGATGAAAGTATAAAGGAAGTTATTTTAAGCATTTTAGGGGAAATTATTTTTTATGAAAGAATTATTGAAAGAAAAAAAGATGAGGAAAGAGAGATGGGGATTGAGAAATTTGAGCAAAGCTTACCTTTCATATGGCTTGCAATAGATGAGGCGCACATTTTTCTTCCAAAAGAGGATAAGATTACTAAGGATGTTTTTGTTAAGAGATGGCTCCGCCAGGGGCGCCAGCCTGGCTTGAGCCTAATTTTGGCTGCTCAAAGGGTTGGTTCAATGGATAGTGAGGTTTTAGCTCATGCCGATATAATAATTTGCCATCGGCTTACCTCGCAGGAAGATATAGAGGCGATGAGTAATGTGAGGCCCACCTATATGAGGGAAAGCATAGGAGAGGTAATTAAAAAAATGGGGAGCGAGAAAGGAGTTGCGCTGATAGTTGATGATGTAACTGAAGTAAGTCATTTAGTAAAGATAAGACCGAGGAAAAGCTGGCACGGAGGAGGAGAGCCAGCATATATCAATCATCAAGCAGGAGAATATGAATAAATATAAATTAGTAAATTGAAGAAATCAATCCATATATCCGCCATAATTAGATCTACTTTAATTGTCTTAATACTTCTTCCAGATATTTTGAGAATTTATTACCCTTCTTTTTTATTCTTTATAAAGTGATAGATATGGGAAGAGTTCCTCTTATAATATTATCTATAACATTTCTTCTATGGAGAAATCTGGATAATTAAAAGCTAAAATAACAAATTAAAAAATAAATATATCTGCAATTATTACCTTAATGAATCCATTTACGCCATTGAAGGGAAAAATAATTGAAAATAGGACAATAAATGATAAAAAATTTTTAAGAGTTGAGACAGAAAACTTTAGCTTTATTCCTGGCCAGTTTGTTGAAATATCAATTGCTGGAGTTGGTGAATTTCCAATATCAATATGTTCCCCTCCATATGAAAAAAATTTTTTTGAAGTTTGCATAAGAAAAGTTGGAAGGGTAACTTCTTTTCTTTATAATAATAAAATTGATTATCTTCTTTATAGAGGTCCTTTCGGAAATGGTTTTCCCATGAAAAAATTAGAGGGAAAGAATATTGTTGTAATCATAGGTGGGCTTGGAATACTGCCTTTAAGAAGCTTCATAAAAGAAGCCATTCATTCAAAAATTTACAATCAAATGAAAATTCTATATGGCGCAAGAAGCAGGGATGATTTACTATTTGCTGAGGAAATTGAGGAATGGAAAAATTATGCTGAAGTATATAAAATTTTTGAGAAAGAAGGGATGAAAAGAGGATTTGTAACTGAGTTGATTGATGAAATTGTTTTTGATGGAAAAGAATATATTCTTATATGCGGCCCCCCTGCGATGTTTAAGCCAGTTATAGAAAAAGCTTTAAAGATGGGAGCAGATGAAGAGAAAATATATGTGTCTGTTGAGAGAAGGATGAAATGCGGAATTGGAAAATGCGGGCATTGCATTATTGGAAGCTATTATTCCTGCATCGATGGGCCTGTTTTTGAATATGCTAAATATAAGCATGCCATTTTATAGCAAGTAAATGATAAATAAGAGATGTTAATTATTTCAGCGATGTTTCTTTATAAACAATTTCCAGTTTCAATAGACCAAGAAAAATGTTCAAAATGCAGGATATGTGTCTCAATATGCAATTGCTTTTCATATAACAAAGATACAAATACTGTTTTGGTTAATAATATTTCATGCAAGGGTTGCGGCGTCTGCGTTGCCTCCTGCCCTTCTTCCGCTATCCATCATTTGCAGGATGATTCCTTTTTCTATTTATCTGAAAAGGCGGAGGTGAATAAATTTGAGTGTGAAAAATGCCTTTATGAATTTTTTGAAGACGAAGATTCGATAATTTTTTGCGAAAGAAGATTTGATATGGGAGTTGCTATTAAAAAATTTTGCGAGGGGAAAAGCATAAAGGTTAAAAAATGTATTTTTTCAGATGAAATTTCAAGTGATGAAAAATTAAAGAAATTTTCAAAAGTTATTCATTTGTTTGGTGTTAAAAATGATTGAAGATATAATAAACAGCAGTAAAGCATATTATTGCGTTGAATGCAGAAAATGTAGCTCAGCATGCCCAGTTACAAGAGGTTATGGGAAGTTTTCCCCAGCAAATATAGTAGAACGCTCCCTTATCAGCTTGGAAGATGAAATAATTTATTCCTATGATATATGGAAATGCCTTACTTGTGGAATTTGTGAAGAAATATGCCCATCTGGCGTAGATTTTTTAAGCTTTATGAAGGAAATAAGAAAAATTGCGAGAGAAAATAAAAATTTTGGAATTCCAGCCCATGAAAATATTTTTGAGGAAATATCTTGCCTGTTTGATAAAAATGATATATCTTTAAAAATGGAGAATGTTGAAACAGATGATAAGTCAAAAATTCTCTATTTTGCTGGATGCTTGCCAGTATATGATGCATTTTTTGGAGAAATTGGATTCAGTGGAAGATCAATTGCGGAAAATACGATTAAAATTTTGAACCATTTTGATGTTATTCCAGCTGTATTGTTTTCATGTTGCGGGCACGATGCCTTATGGAACGGAAATAAAGAAATTTTTGAAAAATTGAAAGGAAAAAATATGGAAAAAATTAAAGGTTTTGAAAAAATAATATTTTCTTGCCCTGAATGTTACAGAACCTTTAAATTTGATTATAAACTAAATATTGAAATGATGCATATCTCTGAATTTCTTGCAAAAAATTCTTTAGAAGGAAATTTAAATAAAACATGCACATTTCATGATTCATGCAGGCTCGGGCGCCATCTTGGGATTTATGAGGAGCCAAGAATTGCGCTGAGAAAAATTGGATATGAAATAAAGGAAATGGAGCATTCAAAAGAAAAATCAATTTGCTGCTCAACTTCTTGTTGGATGGCATGCGACTGGAAAGCGGAAGAAATAAGAAAAGAAAGGCTCACTGAAGCGGAAGAGCTGGCTAAATTGCTCATCACTACTTGCCCGAAATGCAAAATTCATTTCCTATGCACAATGAGCCATGAAAAATATAATCTTGAAGTAAAGGATTTGGTTGAGGTAATTGGAGAAGCAATATGAAGAATGTGCTTATCATAGGCGGGGGCGTTGCTGGCATCCAGGCGGCGCTTGATTTAGCGGATAGGGGAATACATGTCTATTTAGTTGAAAAGGAGCCAAGCATTGGCGGGAGAATGGCTTTGCTTGATAAAACGATGTCAACAAATGATTGCAGTATATGCATTCTTGCTCCCAAGATGAATGAATGCGCATCCCATCCCAACATAGAAATTCTTGAATATTCTGAAGTTGTTGGATTGAATGGCAGTGCTGGAAATTTCAAGGTTAAGGTTAAAAGGAAGGCAAAATATGTTGATGCGAGCAAATGCACTGGATGCGGAGATTGTATGGAGAAATGCCCAACGGAGGTGCCAAATGAATATAACAGCTATATAGATAAAAGGAAGGCTATTTTTCTTCCATTTCCTCAATCTGTTCCAAGGAAAGCAACAATTGATAAAAGGTATTGCTTGAAGTTGAATAAGAATAGGTGCGGGCTTTGCCAGAAAATATGCAAGGCAAAAGCAATAGATTATAGCCAGGAAGATAAGATAGTTGAGTTAAATGTTGCTTCAATAATAGTTGCAACTGGCCTTTCAACATACGAACCATATGATATTAAAGAGTATGGTTATGGAAAATTTGCAAATGTTCATACCTGGATTGAATATGAAAGGTTAATAAATGCATCAGGCCCAACGCATGGGCATTTAAAATGCGCTCCAGATGGAAGAAGGCCGAAGAAAATTGCATTTATTCAATGTGTTGGATCAAGAGATGTTAAAAGGTGTGAGTGGTGTTCTTCTGTTTGCTGCATGGTCTCAATAAAGAGTGCAATGCTTGCAAATGAGCATTACAATGACATTGAATCCTTCATATTCTATTCAGATTTAAGAGTTTTCAGCAAAAGATTTTATGAATACAGCAAGAGAGGAGAAAAGGACTACAAAATTACTTACATTCATGCCCGCCCAGGAGAAATAAAAGAAGACAAAAATACAAGAAATTTAATAATATATTATGAAGACGAAAATGAAGGAAAAGTAAATGAGCTGGAAGTGGAAATGGTTATTCTTGCTACACCTATAATGCCATCCAAAAGCAATCTTGAAATTTCAAAAATTCTTGGAATAGAGCTTGATGATTATGGATTTATTAAAACAGACGGAGTTAGCACAACAAGGCAGGGAATTTATGCTGCGGGCTGTTGCTGCGCTCCCAAGGATATAACAGAAAGCGTGTATCAGGCAAGCGGTGCCGCATGCATGGCGGCGGAGTGGTGCCATGCCTAGGATTGGGGTTTTTGTGTGTGATTGTGGAACGAATATAGCGGGTTTTTTGGATGTTCCTGCAGTATGTGAATATGCAAAGAGTTTGCCAGATGTAGTTTATGTAAAGGAAAATATGTATACCTGCTCAAATGCTGGTTTGCAGGAAATAATGAATGCAATTAAGGAGCATAACCTTGATAGAGTTGTTGTTGCATCCTGCACTCCCCGCACTCATGAGCCACTTTTTAGAAAGGCATGTGAGATGGCTGGACTGAATAAGTTTCTTTTCGAATTCGTGAATATACGCGACCAATGCTCATGGGTTCATCAAAAGGAAAGGGAGAAAGCTACAGAAAAGGCAAAGGATTTGATAAGGATGGGTGTTGCAAAAGCCCGTCTTCTTGAGCCACTTGAAGAAATAAAAATACCTGTTGAAAGAGCATGCCTTATTATAGGAGGAGGAATTTCTGGATTAACTTCAGCTATCGCTCTTGCAAAACATGGAATAGAGGTGCATTTGGTTGAAAAAGAAGAAAGACTCGGAGGAATTTTAAATAATATATACAGGGTTTATCCAGAAGATGAGCCAGCGAGGAAAATTTTAGAAAATATCATGGAAGAGTTAAAAAAATACAGAATAAATATATATTTAGCGAGCGAGGTTGAAAAAGTAGATGGGTATATAGGTAATTTCAATGTAAAAATAAAGGGAAAAACAAACAAAGAAATAAAGGTTGGAACAATAATTGTTGCAATTGGGGCAAGACCATATCAGCCAATGTATATGTATAATTATCAGGAATATGAAAATATAATAACTCAAATAGAGCTTGAAAAAATGCTTAAAGAAGGAAAAATAAAAGGAAAGAATTTTATCTTTATACAGTGCGTCGGCGGGAAGGGGGAAAGGGTGAGATATTGTTCGAGGATATGCTGCATGAATTCAATAAAAAATGCAAGAATAATAAAGAAAATGATTCCAGATTCAAATGTTTATATAGTTCATAAAGGTTTGCAGACATATGGAGTTGAATATGAAGAATATACGAGGAAGGCAAGGGAGGAAGGTGTTAGATTTATAAGAGTAGCAGATAACATTCCAACAGTTTCATCAATTGAAAGAAGAGATGGAAAAATTGTTGTTGGTTTTCATCATCCAGGGCTTAGAAGAAAAATTGAATTGCAAGGTGATTTAGTAATTCTCTCAACCCCTCTTGTAGCGGGTGAAGATGCAAGGAAAATATCTCAAATGCTAAAAGTCCCTCTTGGTTTGGATGGCTTTTTCTTTGAAGCACATGTTAAGCTTCGCCCAGTTGATTTCGCAACAGATGGAATATATATGTGCGGCTCGTGCAGGGCGCCCGCTAGCGTTGAGGAGGCAAAAATACAGGCTATGGCTGCTGCTGGAAGGGCACTGATTCCTATGGTAAATGGTTTTGTTAAAGTTGAGCCATATACACCATATATTGATGAGGGAAAATGCAGGGCTTGCGGGATGTGCGTTGAAGTTTGTCCTTATGGAGCAATGAGAATTGTTGAAAAGAATGGAAGGAGGATTGCAGAAAATATACCCGCTGCTTGCAAGGGTTGCGGGGCATGCTCATCTTCATGCATACATAAGGCAATTGATATGAGACATTTCAGAGATGGCCAGATAATTGCTGAAATAGAGGTGATAGATTGAAGATACTTGGACTGCTGTGTAACTGGTGCAGTTATGCGGGAGCAGATTTAGCGGGAGTAAGCAGATTTCAATATCCTCCAAACATAAGAATTGTTCGTGTTATGTGTTCAACGAGGGTTGAGTCATCTTTTATTATTGAAGCATTTTTAAAAGGAGTTGATGGAGTGCTCGTCGGAGGTTGTCATCTTGGAGATTGCCATTATGTTACTGGAAATTATTATACGATAGGAAAAATTTATGTTGCAAAAAAATTGCTGAAGTTTGCTGGCATTAATCCTTCTCGTTTAAGGCTGGAGTGGATTTCTGCAAGCGAGGGAGAGAAGTTTGCAAGGGTTGTTGAAGAATTCACAAAGGAAATAGAAGGCTTAGGTCCTTTAAAAAATGAGTTAAAGGATGATACCCTTCTTAAAGTTGCATATAATGTTTCTCTTAAACCAAGGGCAAGAATTATTGCATCAAAGCATAGAATGCTGTCTTTTGAAGGAAATAAATACGGTGAAATTTACACTGGCTATGAATTTGATAGAATAAGTGATGAAATTTTAAAAGATGAAATGAATATAGAGGCAATAAAATTTTTATTAAAAGAAGAAAAATCCTTCGAGGAAATTTCAAGAATAATTGATAAAAAAGTTTTGTATTTCTATTTATTGGATTTGATAGAAAAAGGAGAGGTATCTTTTAGAGAGGAAAATGGAAGGTATTTATTTTCGATAGCAAATAAAAAAGAAGAAAAAAGCGAGCCATTAATATTTAATGGAAATATAGCCAAGCATGCCCATATTATAATTGGAGGGGGAGCTTATGGAATAAATAAAGCAGTTGAAATTGCAAATAAAGGAGAAAATGTTGTTATTGTTGAAAGATTTCCTTCAATAAATAAATATACGATAAGAAAGCATGCCTCTTCTCTAGAAAATGGTTGCAAATATGAGGAATTTTTAAATTTATTAAAGGAGGGAAAAATAGCCATTTTAAATAATTCAATTTTAAAAAGCATAAATGATGGAATTGTAAGGATAATAAAATATGCTAGCAGGGTAAATGAAAATTGCAATAACTGCAATATATGCTATGAAGTATGTCCATTGAGGACAGTTGATAGAGAGAGAACCCTTTTTTCGAGAAAAGCTGTTTATGGCAGAGATGGATTGCCATGCACTTTCTTCCTTGAGAGAGAAAGCCCTTTCTGCCAGACAAATTGTCCAGCTCATGTAGATGTTCGCGGATATGTGGCGAGGATTGCTGAAGGAGATTTTGAAGGGGCTTTAAATCTGATAAGGGAGCGTCTGCCGTTGCCAGGCGTGCTTGGGAGGGTGTGCCCTCATCCCTGTGAGGAAATTTGCAGGAGAAATGGAATTGATGAGGCAATTTCGATAAGATTGCTGAAGAGGTTTGTTGCGGATTGGGAATGGGAGAGCAAGGGAAAAATCGAGCTTGGAAGGATGCCAGCAAATGAGAATAATATATATAAAGTGGCTGTAATTGGCTCGGGTCCCGCTGGCTTGACTGTTGCATACGAACTTGCAAGGATGGGATATAAAGTTAAAATTTTTGAAGCTTTACCAGTTGCTGGAGGAATGCTTGCTGTTGGCATCCCCTCTTATAGACTTCCAAAGGATGTGCTTAAAAGAGAGATAGATGCTATTCTTGAAATGGGTGTTGAAATTCAGCTGAATTGCAGGATTGGCGAGCAAATATCTTTTGATGAATTGAGGAAAAATTACGATGCTGTATTCATAGGAGTTGGAGCCCATAAAAGCAGAAAAATGGGGGTGGAAGGAGAAAATTTGATAGGAGTTATATCAGGTGTTGATTTTTTAAGAGAGGTAAATATATATCCTGAAAATGTTCGTGCCATCATCTCTGGAAAGAAAGTAGTTGTTGTCGGAGGAGGAGATGTTGCAATAGATGCTGCAAGATGCGCAATAAGGTTTGGATGCGATGTAACAATTTTATACAGGAGAAGCAGGAATGAAATGCCAGCTCGGGAGGAGGAAATAAGGTATGCAGAGGAAGAAGGAGTAAATTTTCGCTTCCTAACCGCCCCATTAAAAATTGTTGGGAAAGAAAGTGTGGAAAAAATTGAATGCATTGAAATGGAGCTCGGCGAAGCAGATGAAAGCGGGCGCAGGAAGCCAGTGCCAAAAAAGGGAAGTAATTTCTTTATTGAAGCGGATATTGTTATCTCCGCCATAGGACAGCAATCAGAACTTGAATTTTTACCAGATGAAATAAAGAAAAACGGGCGCATTTTAGTTGATGAAAATACTGGAGCAACTCCTCTGCCTGGCGTGTTTGCTGGAGGTGATGCTGTTAGCGGGCCATCAATAGTAATAGAAGCAGTTGCATGGGGGAGAAGGACTGCAAAGGCAATAGATGCATATCTGCACGGCAAGAAAATAGAATTTGACCCAGTTGAAAGAAATATAAATAGGGCAATAGCTAGCTATGAAGATGTTGATTTGATGAAAAGAAATGTTGTCCTATCTATATTTGAAAAGAAGGAAAGAAAGAAGGTTGAAGAAATAGACATTGAAGAAAGGAGAAGCACATTTAAGGAAGTTGAAAAAGGATTTGATAAAAAGAGGGCGATTGAAGAAGCTTCTCGCTGTCTTGCCTGCAGAGCTTGTTTGGGCTGCGGGATATGCGGGAATGAATGCATGAGGAATGCCATTGATTATGAAGAAAAGGAAAAAGAGATTGAAATAATTGCAAAATCAATAGAAATTGATCCAGAGATAAGATTCAACTATGAATTTTTTACCCCTTTTGAAATTGAGGATATGCTTGATTTAGGGATAATCATGAATTTTAATGGAGAAAAATTAAAGAAATTATGCTTCCTGAATTTTGAAGAAAATAAATATTTTGAAGAATTGAAGAAGAGAATTATTGCAAGCGGAATTGAGATAGCTGATGATGCAGATTTTAAAGTAGATTTCCGCTATTCTGAGAGCGATTATTATAAAAAAATTAGGAGGATGATTTAGATTTCTCCCGCCCAGTATGGCTTCCTCACATATTCATAAATCTTCTGGGACGCTATTGCTCCATGGGCAGCGCCAACGATAAGCAGGCGGAAGGCTCCTCGCACAATGTCACCAACTGCAAAAACTCCTTCAACATTTGTTCGCTGCATTGCATCTGTTATTATATAGCCTCTCTCATCTGTTTTTATTCCGAGTTCAGCAAACATCTCTGTATTTGGCTTGAGACCAACTGCAAGAACTATTTTATCAACTTTCAGCGTTTTTCTTTCTCCTGTTTTATTATTGAAAAGAACCGCTTCCTCCACTTTATCCTTTCCTTTTATTTCTTCAAGCTCGGTATTTAGCATTATGTTTATTTTGCTTTCTTCCATCTTCTTTACATTTTCATCTAATGCGCGGAATTTATCTCTCCTGTGTGCTATTGTTATTTCCTCTGCTAAATCAACAAGATCAAGAGCTGCATCAACCGCGGTATCTCCTCCTCCAACAACAAGAACTCTACTTCCTATAAAATCCTCTCTATGAGTAACATAATAATAAACTCCTTTTCCTTCTTTATTAAATCTTGTCTCACCAGGTATTCCAAGTTCCTGAGGCCTTGTTCCAGTTGCTATAACAATTGTTTTTCCATGGTATTCATTCTCCTCTGTTTTTACAACTCCTCCTTTCTCTATTTTAATAACTCTTTCCCTTACCATTTTAATGTATTTGCTCTCCCTTGCATGCTTTATCCATCTTCTAACTAGCTCAATTCCAGTTATTCCGTCTGGAAAGCCGGGATAGTTTGGTATTACTTTGTTTGGATATAGAGTTGCTGGCAAACCGCCCCATTTTCCACCTTCAAGAACAAGTGTCTTAAGCATTCTACTTGCACACATGATAGCAGTTGTCAAGCCAGCAGGCCCGCCTCCAACAACTATAACATCATACATTTCTTCCATGATAATCCCCAAAATATATACGGATTTAATTTATTATTTTTGCGATTAATCCTCGTGGTGATGTAGCGTAGTTACTGAAAAAATTTGGTAAAGTATTTTTATAGAATTTTCTTATAGGTAAATTAGTTGGGAGGGGAAAAAATGCAACACCCTAAGAAGAAAAAATTGTGTAAGCTTTCTCCTAATATCTTAGTAGAGGCTATACAAACATTTTTAGAAAAAGAATATGACGGGAAAAAATACGATGAAGCAGAAAGATGCCCCCACTGCAAATCAAAGAATTTTTATCTACACAGTTTTAGAAAAAAGACATTTTGTATTTTAATAAAAGAAAATGGATTTAAAGAAATAGATGTTAAAATAGGAGTATTTAGATGCAAAAACTGCAATAAATTCTTTGTTGCATTGAATACACCTTTCTATCAAGGATGTAAATATGGAAAGCCTATAGTTGACCTCTGTTTATGGATGACAGCTTCAATGCCATATAATAGA
>JACIWB010000013.1 GCA_014361245.1 Thermoplasmatales archaeon
GGGAAGATACCTTGAAAATGGTTGCAAAAGATTGGAAGAAATAACAAAATATAAAATTCCAGATGCTGACACAGTTTATACAAGATTAAGTAAGAAAAATTTTAAAGAAATTTTAGATGAATTTTGTTTAATTCAAAATAAAATTTTATCCCAGATAAAAGATACAAAAGATGGAATAGTTGTTTTCATAGATTTAAATTAAGTTGATAAAAAAATTTTTTATTTTTTTGCAAAAATCAAAATCTAACATAACATTCGGAAAATACTGAAAATACAAAAATATTTAAATTGAAATGTTTTAAACTCGATGCATGCTGTTGATGTGAAAAATCTTGTTAAAAGATATGGAAAAATAGAGGCGGTTAAAGGTGTAACATTTCATGTTGATGAAGGGGAAATATTTGGTTTAATTGGTCCTAATGGAGCTGGAAAAACAACTATAATAAGAATAATATCAACATTGCTTAAAATAACTGAAGGAAGTGTAAATGTTTTTGGATATGATATAAACAGCGATGCAAATGAAATAAGAAAATTGATAAGCTACCTGCCCGAGGAGGCGGGCGCCTACAAAAACTTAACAGGCAGAGAATATTTGAGGTTCATATCCTCATTTTTTGATGGCGATGATTTAGTTGAAAGAGGGATTGAAATAGCGAATCTTGGAAAAAGAATAGATGACAAAATTGAAACATACAGCAAGGGAATGGTGCGGCGACTGCTGGTGGCAAGGGCTCTGATGAACAAGCCAAAACTTGCAATTCTTGATGAGCCGACTGCTGGGCTTGATGTGATAAATGCTCAGGAGATAAGGAGGATAATAAAGGAAAGTGTAAGGGAGGGTGTGACTGTTCTTCTTTCATCGCATAATATGCTTGAAGTAGAATTTTTGTGCGACAGGATAGTTCTTATTGATAATGGGAGAATTGTTGAGGAAGGCGAGCCAATGAAACTGAAGGAGAAATATGACGCGAGGAATATCGAGGAAGTTTTTGTTAAGGTGATAGGATGAGTTTTTTCTCCTTGGTTAAAAAGGAAATTAAGGAATTGCTAACTCCTTCAACAATTTTGCCCATGATAATAACTGTTTTTCTTTTCGTTGCCCTCGGAAATGCTTTTGGAAATATAGCGGAAGAAGTGGAAAAAAAGCAGGATATTGGATTGATAAATTGTGACAATGGAATTTTTTCAGATATAGCAGTCCAGGAGATAGAAAAATTTGCAAATATTAAATATGAGGGAAAAGATGAGGGAGAAATTGATAAGGTGCTTAATGAATTTAAAGATAAGATAATCTGTCTTATTTTTATTCCCTCTAACTTCAGTGAGAATATAGATAGTTCAAAGCAGGCGGAAATAAAAATTTACTGGCTTGTTAAAGGACTGGGATTGGGTGATGTAATTTCATCCGCTTTCTTTGATAATGTTTTTACAACCATAAGCAATAAAATATCATCAGAAATTATTGAGAAAAATGGAATAAATTCAACAAATGTTCTATCACCTTTGGTGAAAAAGGAAATAACAATACTTAAGAATAATGAAATTGAGGGCATCTCACCCCAGATGCTTTCAAATTTTATTTACTCCCAATCAGTAACAATTCCAATAGTGATGATGATTATAGTTATGATGAGCGGAGGAATGGTTATATCTTCAATGGGGATGGAAAAGGAAAATAAAACTCTTGAAACCTTATTAACTTTACCAATTAGAAGAAGTGAAATAGTTGTGGGCAAAATAACAGGAAGTGCAGTGGTTGGATTAATGATGGCAACAATCTATATGATTGGCTTCAGTTATTATATAAATTCTTTTCAGGCTTCCTCCCATATAAAACTCGCCGATTATGGATTAAGTTTAAGTGGCTATGATTATCTTCTAATTGCATTATCTGTTTTTCTTGCATTAACATCCGCTCTTGCGATGTGTGTTGTTCTCGGGGTTTTTGCAAAAAATTATAAAAGCGCCCAAACACTTACATTGCCTTTATCAATGCTTGCTCTAATTCCAATGTTTTTGATAATGTTCAAGGACTTTGAAACAATGCCATCTCTTCTAAAAATAATTCTATTTATAATACCATTCTCCCATCCAATGATGGCTCCTCGCTTCCTGCTTTTCAACAATTATTTTATGGTGATAGCTGGCATAGCATATGTTGCAATATTTTCAATTATTTTCATGCTAATTGCTGTAAAAATTTTCAATACAGATAAGTTGATAACTGGAATAATCAGAAAATGAATTATTGGGATAAAATAGCGGGAGATTTCGATGCAAAACGCAAATTTCCATGGAAAGAATGCCTCGATTTCATAAGCAGCATCAGCGGCACATGCCTTGATCTGGGCTGTGGCGGGGGGCGCCACCTTGCGGCAATGAAGGAAAAATGTTTCGCAGTTGGGGCGGATATATCATTTTCAATGCTTGAAATAGCGAGGGAAAAGGCAGGAGATGCCTTTCTTGTGTGCTGTGATGCCAGAAATCTGCCTTTTTTAGATGAAACTTTTGATAATGCATTATTTATTGCAGCCCTGCATAATATAGAAGGGAAGGAAGAAAGGAGAAAAGCTTTAAGTGAGTTGAGGAGGATTTTGAAAAAAGAAGGAAGAGCAATTATTTCTGTCTGGGCAAAATGGCAGGATAGATTTATTTTTCATTTTATAAAAAAATTTTTTAAGAAGCAGGGGGAGCATGGGGATATTTTAGTTCCATGGAAAAAAAATGGCGAAGAAATTATGAGATTTTATCATCTTTATAGCATGATAGAATTTAAAAAGGAACTTAAAGAGAGTGGATTTAAAATAGAAAAAGCATGGAGTGTAAAAAAAGCAAGTAAATGGCTTAAGGATAACCATTTTGCAATAGTAAGAAAGGAAAATTAAGTTAAAAAGTATAAAGATTTTTATTCTAAAAATGTATATACCCCTCAATGAATATGAAAAATATAATTTATCTACTGATTGGATTTGTTATACCAGTAGTGCTTATTATATTGGGCATACTACTGGAAATAAAAAATGTATGGCTATATACGGGCTCACTTACATGGCTATCTTTTGTGCTCCTGCTTTTCATCTCATACAAATCTTAAAATATAAATATTTCTGCTCACTTTACCCTTATGAATCCAATTATAATCCTGCTGATAATTGCATTTTTTTTAATTTTAATAGCACTCTGGAAAATAATGAAGGTTGCAATAAAAATATTGCTCGTTATTTTAATAATCTTCCTTATTTTTCTTTTCATATACAAACTTCCCGAAATAATTGAAATTTTGAAAGATATTTTTTAATAGAGATTTTTTTCGTAAGTAGCTTCATTTTACCTGATGCCGTAGATAAAAGAAGTTGCTAAAGGGAATTTGAGGAAAATCTGTCAATAAACATTATCATAATAATCATTATTACAATCATGTTATTATAATCTCAATTAACCTATTCTTTTTTAGTAGATGCACACCCTTGCCCCTGAATACATTTGCAATAAGAATGCAAATTGGCGCAAACTCCACCAAATATTGAAAACAAGCCCCAGAATAATGGTTTTGTAAATATTCCTATAAATGTCGGTTCACTCACTGGCAAAAGATAAATACCCCAGGTAACCAAAAAACACCCCAATACTATACAGAAATGTCCAAAGATGACAAGCTTCTTTTTGATCATGTTGCTCCCTCCTTCTATAGTATTTGTTTATGAGCTTTTGAATATTTAAAGATTCTGGTTTAGCAAAGCGAACGAAACTCGGGCAACATCCACAGGTAAATTTGCCTCAACTAAGAATCCATCAAGGTGCAGCCATTCGATTACTAATTCTTCAACCCAAGTTTTTGGAAAAGGCATATTTTACCTCTTTTGGAGTTTGCATCATCCAGAAATTCAATTTATTATTCCTCTTTAATTTAATCTCATTTTCAATATATATTTTTCTCAAAAAATCTTAAATATTCAAAAATAATGAAAATTATGGGAAAAGGATATGGATATGGTAAGGTTATTCTTTTCAACGAGCATTTTGTTGTTTATGGTGTGCCCGCAATTGCTTCTGCCATAGATAAAAAAACAATTGCTGAAGTTAAAAGAAGTGACAGGGATGTAATACACGATGACAGGGATGCAACTCCTGGCTATAAAGAAGAAAAATTTCATCAGCAAATTGAGTCAATAAAGAGGATAAAGGAAAAAATGCGGGTTAAAGACTCTTTTGAAATAAGGCTTCATGGCGACTTAAAGGCGACAAGTGGCGTGGGGGCGAGCGCTGCAAGCTGCGTTGCAATAGCGAGAGCAATAGCTGATGAATTAAAAATGAGGCTTAGCGATGAGGAAATCAACGAAATTGCTTATGAGGGAGAAAAGGCATATCATGGAACGCCATCTGGTATAGACAATGCATGCTCGACTTTTGGAGGATTAATCTGGTTTGTTAAAGGGGGAGAAATTGAGAAAATAAAAGTCAGACCAGTTGAAATTGTTATGGGAGATACAGGAATAACAACAGATACAAAGAGGGTTGTTGAAGGAGTAAAACAGAGGAGGGAAATTTATAGAGAAAGATACGATGAAATATTTGAAGAAGCAAAGAAAATTGCATATGAAGCAAAAAAGGCATTAATTCAGGAGGACTGGAATAAGGTTGGAATGCTGATGAATAAAAATCATGAACTGCTTTGCCAGATAGAAGTTTCATGTGATGAACTTGATATGCTTGTTGAAATTGCAAGAAAAAATGGCGCGTTGGGCGCAAAAATGACTGGAAGCGGGCTGGGCGGCTACATGGTTGCCCTTACACCTGGAAACCAGGAAAAGGTAGCAAGAGCAATTGAAGCAGAAGGATTTTTTGCATTGCGCACAAGAATAGGGGTCTAAAAATTAAAGAAATAATAAATAGTTGAAATGCTTTAAAAATGTGATTGAGGAAGTTGCGGAAGATATATTGCTTGCACTCCTTGTACATAATGTAGAAAATAAAGGTGGATGGGTTGGTAAAGATTATTTAAGAATAAAGGTTAATAATGACATTGATGATGCATTATCTTTTCTTGAAAAGAATGGATTTATTGAAATTAAGGACGAAAATCATTTGAGAATAACAGAAAGTGGTATATCCTATATTTTAGATAGGGTTTAAAGAAATGCTCTGTCCATTCTGAATTATATAAACATTTTTTCCGAGCTCATATCCCATCTCATTGGCCAGTGTTGCAAATGAAGAGCATTTTGTTATATCTCCATGTGCTGGTAAAATGTTTAATGGAGAGACTATTTTTATTAAATCTCTCAAATCCTCTCTTGAGGCATGTCCCGATACATGAATATCTTTAAATATTCTCGCTTTCTTCCTTCTTATCTTATCTTCAAGAATTTGCCTGTTTGCCTGTATGGTTGGAGTGGGTATAACCTCGCATGAAAATATAACGAAATCATTTTCAGAAATTTTAAGGGGCAGTTCATCATTTACGATCTGTGTAAGCACAGCATCTTTTTCTCCAAGCCCACCAGTTACAATAAAGATATAATCACTCTTTTTTTCATTCATCTCTGCAATTTTTCTTTCCGCCCTCTTAGCATTTTCTATTATATCCGCATCATTTGAAAAATTTACAAGTTTTAGTTTCTCGGCGGATTCAATATAATCATAAAGTGATTTGCCTATAAAAACAGCTTTCCTTTTCAGAATTTTTGCTATTTCAAGCATGCTTTTTAGCCTTGCTATATGTGAAGAAAATGTTGTTAAAAAAATTCCGTGCCCTTCTGTCTCCATACCAAGAATTATATCTTTAAGCATTTCTCTTGCTATTGTTTCCGAAAATGTTTTTCTTTCCTCATCTACATTTGTTGAATCTGCGATTAAAAGTAAAACATCCTTGATTTCCTTAAGTCTTTTTATATTTGTCTTATTTCCAATTACTGGATGATTATCATTTTTATAGTCCAGAGCATAGATTATGCTCCCATAGCTCGTTTTTAAATGAACTATTGTTGACTGAGGGATTGAATGGGTCACATTTATGAATTCTACTTCAATGTTTTTTGAAATCCTGTATGTTGAATTTACATTTGTTCTTACAATTCTATTGCCAAGATTTTTTGAATGCCTTGTTATGATTTCACTTGTATATGGGGTGGTAACTATTTTGCAATCATAATTTGGCGCAAGCCATTTTACCCCGCCAACATGGTCAAGATGGGCATGCGATATTATTATTGCCTTTATTTTATCCTTTAAATCCCTTATTTTTTTATCATCTGGAATGGCTCCTTCATCAATAAGGGCTTGCGTATCCATCTTTAAACCTTTTTCTCTGAATGCAATGAACCTATCCATATAAATTCCCATATCTAAAATAACCGCTTCATCCTCAAATTCAACGCATGTCATATTCTTTCCAACTTCTTCATATCCGCCTACACCATGAACTTTTATCATTTTATTTTCCCTCAAAAACTATTACTTTTTCTTTCCCATCAAATACATTTATTTTTCTTATTTTTATTTTTTTATCTATTTCAACAATGTTAAAGGATTGAGTATATGGTGTGCGCTCGCATGAAAGTGTTCCAGCAGTAGAGATAACTATATTATTTATTTCCCACACCCACGGAACATGTTTATGCCCGTTTAAAACAATCTTCACCTGATATTCGGTTAGTAACTTAAGCACATCCCCAGCATCAACAAGAACATTTCTCTCCCTGCCAGTATCTGGAATAGGAAGTAAGTGATGATGAAGAATTATTATTGAATTCCTCCCTATATATCCCCTCATTTTTTCTATTTGCTCCCTCCCAACATGCCCCTCGTCCAAATCTGGCTGGCTGCTGTCAAGCCCTACAAACTTATATCCCCCCATTTTCTTAACAAAAAATCTGTCACCAATATATTCCTCAAATACGCCCGCTCCCTGGTGGCGTGCGTCGTGGTTGCCTGGTATCGCAAGATATTCGCAATTTATATTGTCGAGCAATCTTTTAACTCCTCTATATTCCTTTTTCAGTCCATAATCGGTTAGATCACCTGTTATAACAACAACATCCGGCTCTTCCTTATTTAATCTCTCAATCCCCTTCTTTGCCATCTTTTCTATGAACATCCAGCTCATTCCAAAATGGATATCAGATATGTGAGCTATTTTCATTTTAGCCCCAGTTTTTCTTTTGCTATTTCCTTGAGTTTGAATTTCTGTATTTTCCCGCTTGCTGTCATTGGCCATTCATTTATAAATAAAATATATTTTGGAACCTTATATCTTGCAATATTTTTCCTGCAAAATTCTTTTATCTCCTCCTCAGTTGCACTCATTCCATCTTTTAGCTGTATAAATGCTGCAACTTCCTCACCATACTCGCTATGAGGCACACCAACAACCGCCACTTCCTTTATTTTTTCATGCTTATATAAAAATTCCTCTATTTCGCGAGGATAAACATTTTCTCCACCTCTTATAATCATATCATCAACCCTTCCTAGGATATAAACATAGCCCTCATTATCAATCATCGCAAGGTCTTTTGTATGGAGCCATCCATTCCTTATTGTTTTTGCTGTTGCTTCTGGCATCTTGTAATAGCCCTTCATTACTCCATAGCCACGCGCTATAAGTTCCCCAGGTGTATTAGGTGGAAGCTCTTTATCTGTATCTGGCTCAACAACCTTCAATTCAACATGTGGCAATGGTTTCCCAACACTTCCAACCCTCTTATCAAAAGGATCATCCCTTTTTGTTTGAGTAAGAACAGGGGATGTTTCAGTCAAGCCATAGCATATTGTAATTTCCTTTGCATGCATTTCCTCCATCACCCTCTTCATAAGCTCCGATGGGCAGGGGGCGCCCGCCATTATACCAGTTCTCAGTGAAGATGTATCATATTTTTCAAAATCTGGATGGTTCAATTCTCTTACAAACATTGTTGGCACACCCTGTAATGCTGTGCATTTTTCCTTATCCACTGATTTTAAAACTTTTTCTGCATCAAAAAACTCTATGGGAACCATTGTTGCACCATGAACAACACAGTTGAGGGTTGAGATAACGCAACCAAAACAGTGGAAAAATGGAACAGGTATGCATAACCTGTCTTTATTGCTCAAATCAAGGTTTTTACCAACCCAGTAAGCATTATTAACTATATTGTAGTGTGTAAGCATAACTCCTTTTGGAAAACCTGTTGTGCCAGATGTATATTGCATATTTACAACATCATGCGGATTAACAATCTTTTCTCTTTGCTTTAACTCTTCCTCGCCCACTTCTTTACTCATGCTCAAAATATCTTCAAAATTCAGCAAACCATCATAACTTTCTTTTCCCATAAATATTGCTTTTTCAAAAAGAGGAAAATTGCTTGATTTTTCTCCCTTTCTAATTTCTGGCATTATTGTATAAAGTGTATCAACATAACTCACATCTTTAAATTTATCAATCAAAAATAGATATTTGCTGTCAGACTGGCGAAGAAGATATTCAAGCTCTCTTGCCTTATAGTAAATATTTACTGTTACTAAAACTGCCCCAATTTTTGCTGTTGCAAATTGCAAAATTACCCATTCCGGCACATTTGTTGCCCAAACAGCAACATGATCCTGGTTTTTAACCCCAAGAGCAATTAAGCCACGGGCGACCTTATCAACAATTTCCTTGAATTCCTTATATGTGTATCTTGGTCCATCCAAATATACAAGAGCATCAGCATTTGGATATTTTTTTGCAGTTTCATCTAAAACTTGACCAAGTGTTTTTTCTATCATGGAAATGAATATGTTTTAAATTCATAAACTTTTTTGAAGGAAAAATGAAAATAAACCTCATGATATTTTTTCAATAATTTCATTTAAAACTTCTTCAGCTGGTATAGAAGTAGTATCTATTACAATATCATATATTGATTTGTCATTTAAATCTATTCCATAAAATTTTTTATATCTTCTTGCTTCACTTTCCTCCCTTTCCTTTGTCTCCTTTCTTTTTTCAGCAATTTCCCCTCCTTCCCTTTCAACAATTCTTCTTATCCTTTCATTTTCATCACAATCAAGCCATATCTTTATCGCAGGTATTTTTTTAAGATGCGCAATCCATCCAGAAAGGCGCCCCTCAACCACAGCATTACCTTTCCTTATTATTTCCTCCTGCTTTTTATCTATTCCAACATCAATCTCTGGATGCGCCTCGCTATATTTTTCAAAATCAAGAAGGGGCATACTTTTTCTATCTGCAATATCCCTGTATATCTCACCCACATTTATATAAGTCATTCCAGTTTTTTCAGCCAGCATTTTGGCTACGGTGGTTGTGCCCGCTCCCGGTAACCCGCCAATGGTTATGCTTCTTTTAGCCATTTTAATCTCAGCAAATATTGAACAAATTGAGTAAATGGAACTGAAAAGAGCATATAAAGCAAAATCCAGTTAGGAAAAATAAATGATGATTTGAAAAGGCTTACATGAATTTGCCAGGGTGTGTCGAAATAATAGTGGTTTGCTGAATAGAGAAAGTTCCATATCCATGAAAATATTGGAACGAAGAGTATTATTGTTATTGGCATAATTTTAAACTGTTGGGATGTTATACTGCTCTGCTCAACCATTATTTCTTTTTGCATATTCTGCAATTTTTTTATCATATATTTGTTCTGGCTCTTTAATGCTTCCCTATATTTTTTCTGAAATTCGCTTACTTTTTCCTGCATTTTAGCCATTTCAACCCAGTCTGTTGTAAGATGTCTTAAAACAGCAGAAATTATAATAACAAGCGAACCCGCCATGAAAACTGTTAGTAATGGATAATTTCCATTGAAGCCAACAATGGGGTATAGAATATAATTTACTGCGCTTGCAATAGCATCTCTTATAACAGGGTCAAAAATTATTAAAAAGGCAATCATCAAAAGGAAGAAGAAGAGAAAGGATGATTGTTGCCTATTAGCCATTAAAACACCTTCATTATTTCTTCAGCACATTCCTTTACTTTTCCTTCCATATTTTTTACTATTTTTACATTCGCATTTACAAGAGTTGCATATGCAATCGCAGCCATTCTATTTATATTCTGATGTGTTTCAATTTCCTCAAAACTTTCTGCATCTCTTTCTCTTATATTTTTATCCTTATTCCTTCTTTTCTCAATTTCTTTTGCATCCGCCTCTATTAAAATGATAAAATCTGGCTTTATTATTGAAATTATCTCATATGGTAAACCTGGCAGGTAACCATTTTTTGTTTTTATTGTGCAATGAGTATCAATTATAACATTCTCTTTTTTAGAAATTATTTTAGCAGCTTCTTTCTGCAGTTTTCTTTGCTCCTCAATTGGCAACTTCCTTATTTCATCTCTATCCTTTACAAGATTTTTCTCCTTAGCAATGCTGAACATTACATCTCCATAATTTATTATTTCTATTCCCCTGATTTCATTAAGCACCGTTGTTTTTCCTGCCCCAGGTATTCCAGCAACCACTACTTTCATTCCTCCACTCCCAGGAATTTCCTCAATACAGGATGCATTTCCATTGCCTGCTCTCTCGCTATATCCTCATACAGCCTTATAACAATGCCAACAGTAAGCAAAACACCAGTTCCAGAGGTATTTCCAACAGTTCCAATCATATCAGCAAATATTGCAAGCAATCCAACAAGGAGAGAACTCAAAACTGTTAGAGCGGGTATATATCTTTCAAGAACTTTCTTAAGCACTCTTGGATCCCGCCTGAAGCCAGGAATCTGCATGCCCGAGCTTTCTATTTGGCGGGCAACTGCTTCCGGCCCCATATTTGTTGTTTCTATCCAGAATTTTCCGAAGAAAACACATCCTAAAAGAAAAACTGCTGAAAATATTATGAGGCGCAATATCATCTGCCATGCTTCATGACCCTGCAGGTAAGCTGCATATCTTCTATCTATCAATGGTAAAAACCATGAATATAGACCATTTGGGGCAGTTAAATACCATATTCCTCCCGCCACTGGATGAGTTGAACCAGCTTCATATTGCCCTATCCACCATGCCCCTCCTATAAATGGTATATTGCTCCTCCATAAAAGCATTCCAAACATGTTTATATTTGCAAACAATGCAGACATGAGAATTACTGGAATATTTGATGCATACATAAGGCGGAGAGGATAGCGCCCTCTTGCTCCTCTTACACTTTCATGAGCTAATGGCAGTTCAACACTTGATGATTCAGCATATACAACAAAAACGAATATTATGGCGGTGCCAATCAATGCTATTAATGGATTTGGAGGAGATATAAATATCTGCTCAAAACCTCCCCCAACAAGCTCACTCAAAGACATTTTGCTTGTGAGATAAATTGTTTTTGGAATTGTCCCAGCGGGCGGATTGGACACACTTAAAGCTTCTTTCGCATTTGCGGGCAGCCAGCTGAATAGGCCAGTTACTATGGCCGTGGAGACGCCAGCCGCAATGAAAAGTGAAACACCAGAGCCAATACCCCATTTTGAAATAAGCTCATCCATCCAGAAAACAATCATTGCCCCGACAAACAACTGCAGAATTATTATACCTCTCGCCCCAAAAGCACCGACTTTATTAATGAGAGATGTGCTTGGAGATAAATAACCAAATACCTGTGGAATTGCTTCAACAAATATCATTATTACAATTAAAACCTTCTGAAAGCCCTGATAAAATGCTCTATCATCTTCATCTTCGAGATTTAAATTTATTATTTTTGCACCGACAAAAAGTTGGAGTATAATTGATGCTGTAACAATTGGTCCTATCCCAAGATGAACAATGCTTCCACTTTCTCCAGCTATTACAAATCTAAAACCAGCAAACAAATCAGTGCTTTCGGGAGCAAGACCATATATCATTGTCTGGGACAGGATATAATAAAGGATTAAGCAGATTAATGTCCATAGCAATTTCGTTCTGAATGGAACATGTCCCTTTGGTTTTTTAATTGCAGGCCATCTGTCAACGAGCGGCTTGAATACATATAATCTGCTTTTCTCAGCCATTTTATCCCATTATAACTTCTCCACCGGCTTCTTCTATTTTCTTGATTGCTTTCTCGCTTGCCTTCTCAACTATTACCCTAATCGGCTTACTTATATGACCCGCACCAAGCAATTTATTAATGCCCATCTCCTTTAAATTTATTTCTTCCTTATCAATTTTTTCAAGGTCACCAACATTTATTGTATTTATCTCTCTTTTTAAACCATGTCTTACAAAACCTTTTCTCCCCCACCCAAGTTTAACTCCTTTATGTTTTCCAGCCCTTCCAACTCCTCCTCTCGATCCTTTGCCTCTGTGCTTTTTCTTTCCTCCATAGCCATGCGTATGGGAGCCACGCATTTTCTTGGTTACTCTTCTCATATCATCCTCCTTATAAGCTCATTTATTGCATTTCCTCTATAACCAGACGAACCACCCTGAGAGTAACTTTTTTTAATGCTTTCATAACCCTTTCTTGGCGGATGCAATCTTATACATGGATTAACTATATTTTTTAATTTTTCCCCGCTTTTTAATTTTTCTATTGCAAGATTAACATCTGTCTTACATCTTTTTTCAAGAAGCAACTTCAGTGTTTCCTCGTCAATCTCTCCCCATGTTACATAATCCTTAACTTTCTGAAGCATTCCCCTATAGCTTGGATTATCATTTATTATTGTGCAACTGTTTGTGCGATGCAGATTAAGCATCTTTAAAGTATCTCTTACCTCCTTGCTTGCCCCTATCGTGCTTTTTATTCTGATAACCGCAATCATTTTGAACCCACCATTCCAGATACAATATTCAACTTCTTCTTTTTATCTTCATTTATCTTGTAAACAGTTGTATTTCGCAAAGCATCAAAAACCGCTTTTCCATAATTTATTGTCGTCTTGGTATGCCCCTTTGCAATTCCCCACGCATCCTGCACTCCCGCCAGCCTCAAAACAATCTTGGCAACATTCCCAACAGCCAGCCCCACGCCGCGAGGAGCAGGCTTCAGCAAAACCCTCACAGAACCAGACTTACCCTCTACCGCAAAAGGCAATGTATGGGGCATGCCACAGCCACATTCCCATGAACCACAACCCCTATTTATCTCTATTATATTCAATTTTGCATTATCAACAGCTTTCCTTATTGCCATTCCAACCTCCCTGTCCTTTGCCTGCCCCAATCCAACAAACCCGTCTTTATTTCCAACAGCAACTGTAACCCTGAATTTTGTTCTTCTGCCAGAATCAGTCATTCTCTGAACCATATTTACTTCAATTACTTCATCCTCTATTTCAGGCAACAGAAGATCAACAATTTCTACCTCTCTTAAAGGTAATCCACTTTTCAATGCTTTGCTCATTGATGCTATTTCCCCGCTTGCAACGAGCTTACCCAATTTTGTTTTTGGCGTCCATCCATCAGGCATGTTCTTCCTCTATTTTTTTCTTTATTTCCTTTACGGTTTCAATCATTTTTTCATCTATATGGCTACCATAAATCCTTTCCTCACTCGGAAGTATTTCTTCACTATGAGGAATTTCAACTCCAGCATCCAAAAGCCCTTTCAAAGCTGAAAATAAATTCCCTCCTCTGGAAGGATACTGCAAGCCGATGTCAAGCACACCTTCACTTATACCCTTCTCTATTGCCCTCCTGCCCGCCATAATGCCTGTAAGGTATGCCGCGGGTGCGTTAGAGAAGCTATGATTCCATCCATATTTCTTAAGTTCGCTTCCTAAAGCAGAGACAACTATTCTGTCACCCTTTTCATCATACAATGCAAACTGTATCCTTATATTTTTATTTGACTTTCTCACTATTATCCTTGGCTTTTCGGATCTAATTAAAGCAAATCTTTTTCTGTAATTTGTTTTTCCTTCTCTTTTCCTCCTGAATATAGCCTTCATATCATTCCACCTTTATTCCTTCCATCTGAAGATGCAATTTTAGATGAGCCTTATTCTTGAATTGCCCCCCTTTCGCCCTTCTATAATAAAGACGATATGTTTTTTCATTTATTATACCTTTGTCCCTAAGCTCCCTTAAATAAGCTCTTATCGGTCTTATTGTTTTTATCCACCTATTCTTCGATGGGAGGCGAGCGCCCGCCTTACCCTTCCTCGAGCCGTGCCCCTTTCTCCTTCCCTTTTTCTTTTGCATGGCTCTCTTCCTTGCTCTCCCGCGTGAAATGCCTTTTTTCTCTTCTTTTTTTATCAGCCCCATGTTTATGAGGTTTTCTATATCCCTTCTTGTAACTGCTTTTTTAATCTCCTCAATTTTTTCAGGGTTCATCCATACCCTGTTTTCGCCGCATTTTAGCAAATCCGCAGCTATCCTTCTTTGATATCTTAAATTCATCTTAGCACCCTGTTAAGAACCCTTACTCCAAGCTCGTCTGCTCTTGCAATTATTTCCTGCCTCTTCCTTTTTCCAACAGTATGAGCTATCCTTATTGCCTCCTTTTCAGCATCTATACCCTCCATATCCTTCAAGCTATAAACAAGCCTTTCTTTAAAGCCAGATGGATGCAAGCCTTTAACTTTTTTTGGAGATGAATAACCAACTCTTGGCAACGGCGAACGATAGTGATAATGCTTTTTCTGTTTTGATTGCACACCTTTTGGACGGCGCCAAACATCCTTCAGCCTTTTTACCTGCCATAACTGCTGACGGATGAAATTTGGTTTGTTTTTTCTTTTTTCCATTAAAGCTTTTGTTTCATCATCAATCGATGCTTTTTTCTTTCTTGGCTTCTTAACTATTTCTGTCTCTTCCATATTATCCCTTCTTAACTATGTAAATTCCATCCTGAAAAACCCTTATATCCTTATCCTTTACTCTTGTCGCCGATTCAATATTTGCGGCTGTTTGTCCTACTTCTTCAATGTTTATACCTTCAAGCGTGATCTCATCGCCCTTAACACTAACTTTTACATTTCCAAATATTTTTGTTTTTCTTGGAAATTTTTCCCCGAGAAAATTTTCTATAATTACTTCATTACCTTTGACACTAACTTTTATAGGGAAGTGAGAATAAACAATTTTCATTTTATAGGTAAATCCTTCAGTAACTCCCTTAATCATGTTCCTTATATGTGCTTCATAACTACCAATTATTGCTCTTTCTTTAACTTTCGCTTCCTCACATGTTAGGTGTATTTTATTATCCTTCTTTTCTATAGAAATTTTTGGATGGAAAAATACTCTTTCAATTTTGCCTTTTGCGCCTTCCACAATTACCTTTCCATCCTTTACATCAACACTAACGCTGTCGGGAATATCTATTTCTTTTTTAATGCTCTGAGCCATTTTGCCACCTAATAAACATAAGCAATCAACTTTCCTCCTATGCCCTTATTTTTTGCTTCATAATGAGATATTATTCCCTCGCTTGTACTCACAACAATAACTCCAAATCCTTCCGCTGGCAAATATCTTGCCTCCCATTTTTCAAACTCATCCTTACCGACTGAATATCTTGGTTTTATAACATTGCAATCATTTATATTGCCCTTTGTCTTTACCCTAAAAATTCCTCCCTTTCCATCATTGATCCATTCAAAGGACTCAATATAATCATTTTCCTGCAATACTTTAAGAACCCTTCCAATCATTTTTGATGCAGGTTTTATCATACACTCTCTTTTTCCAACTCTTTCTGCATTTTTTATTGTAGTTAATGCATCTGCAAGCGTATCGTTCAGCATTTACCCGATATATACCTATGCTTATTAAATCTTTCGATGCAAACAATATGCCCAGAATATGAAAATTAAAGAATCTCAATCATTAAAATTACTTATCCTATTGAAACTCTTTTTATTTCTTTTTCTTTCACCCAGCAAAGGCAATATCAAGAATTTGAAAATTTAAAAAATAAGAAATGCTACACCAATTAATAGAATTAGTTAGAAAAAAATATCTTTTGCTGGGACAAGAAAAAGATAGAAATTATGATTGCCATCATTCTTTACTATGCAGGATAATGAAGCATGGCAGATGGTATCATAAATTTGCCTAATTATTTACTAATTCAGAAAAATACAGGCGTTGTATGGCAATAGATGCAATAAGATTTGTCAATAGCTTCTTGGTTTATTGCAAGAATAAGCCACTAATTATGATAGAGCTCCATGTATAAATGGGCATTAAAAAACATCCTCAAAGCAAGATGTTTAACTGCATTTTAGCCATTTACAATCCAGAGGTGAGAATTTTTTGAAAGTGCCCAGCAACAGGTCTGGAAATATTTTTAAATACCTCTAATTATATATATTTGGAATGAAACATATTCCTCGGTGGAAAAAAGCAGAGTTTGAAGAAATAGAATATGAAACAAAGAGCATAAAAGAAATTCTCAAAGAGATGAAAAATATATGCGAGCTTATAGTTGATTTAGCATATTCAGCAATTCTTTTTGATAATCGAGAAATAGCTGATGAGGTTCGCTACCTTGAGGTAAAGATGGACAAGCTGAATTATCAGATAAGAATTATGGCAATGATGGCGTCCCGTACAAAGGAAGATGCGGAAAAAATGGCGGGCATACTGCAGATCGCAGAAGCAGCCGAGAGCATAGCAAATGCGGCTGGTGACATGGTGAAAATTTTATCATATAGACTGACACATCCTATTCTTCCAACGCTTGTAAAAGAATCTTCGGAGATGATAAGGGTAATAAAAGTAGGTGAAAATTCTTCAGCTAAAGGCAAAAGCATAAAGGATTTGAAAATATCTTCTGAGACCGGGGTAAGAATTATAGCCATAAGGAGGGGCAATTCCTGGATTTATGGTCCAAAAGGAGAGGAAAAATTATGTGAGGGAGACATGTTAATATGCATTGGTCCAGATGAGGGATTAAAAAATCTGAGTAAATTGCTGAAAGGTGAAATAGAGGTGCTCTGATGAGTGAAAATGAAGCGAAGGATATATTGCTTGAAATGAAAAATAAAGCTGAGTTAATGGTTGACCTTGCATATTCATCGGTGATATACGATAACATTGAACTGGCTGAAGAAGTTTATGAACTAGAAGATATGGTCGATGAACTCAATGACAAACTTCAAAAACTTGTGATAAGGGACGCAATAGCACGCGAACTTGAAGAAAATGAGGCGCTCGCAATAATTCAACTTGCCTACTGCGCGGAGGCGATAGCGGATGCAGCCCGCGAAATAGCGGATGTGGAGCTGCGTGACATAGAACTTCACCCTATAATAAGAGAGAGTGTGCTTGAATCTGACGAGGTGCTCGTAAAAGTTAAGGTTTTATCTTCGGTGCTATGCGATAAAAAACTAGGAGAAATTGACCTTGCATCCAATACAGGAATGTGGGTTATAGCGATAAAGAGAAATGGAGAATGGATTTATAATGTTGACAAAAACACAGTTATAAAGGAAGGAGATATAATTTTTGCAAGAGGAGCAAGAGAAGGAGTTGAACATTTCATTTCGATTGCGGAAGGAAGGGAAAAAAATATTTAAAATGAGACACAGATTTTTGAGGGATAGAATTAAAGAAATATTCTCTGCAACAATAATTGAAAAATTAGCCCTCGTAATACCTTTTCTTGTTCTGCTGTGGGATATAGAAATATTCTATTATTCATTGGTTAATAGAGAAGAATACATACTCATTTTTTCAATATTTGTCCTTATTTTATCCTCTATTGAAATAATTGTTGTTATTGAAGAAATTCATCAGCATTTCGGCGAAATAAAAAAGATGAAAAAATTGAGGAAAATTGTTAAAAAAATTGTTGATGAAACAGAGGAAAAAAATGTTAAGAAGATTGTAAAGAAAGTAATCAAAAAAAATCCAGAATATTCAATGGCAGACATATATCATGTTGTTTGTGAAATTTTAAATGAAGAGCGGTAAATATTTTAATCTCTTATACTATATTTTATTATGAAAAAGTTAGCTTTGATTATTTTCCTCCTAATCTTAATTATTCCTGTTGTAAAAGCAAGAGTTGATGCAAGATTTATAATAAAAGATGAGAAAGGAAGACAAATTTATATGATTAATCCTGATAGAGAAATTTTATTTGGAAATATTCTCGTTGGACAGCAAATATATTTTGATGCAAGTTCTTCAAATTCTGCATATCCCATCGATGGCTACTGGTGGGACTTGGATGGAGACGGAAATTACGATAAAAAAATTTCAACCCCTGTATTCAATTATAAGTATGAAAAGGCGGGCATATACAATGTTACTCTTACAGCAGTTGCATCAGTTATAGGAGACGGAGATAGCGTGACGAAAACTGTTATAGTTGTTGAAAAATTTTTTGCTCCGGAAGCAATTTTTTCCATCGAAAAAAATGATAGTATTTTTATATTCAATGCTAGCAGAAGTTATGATAAGGACGGATATATAAAAAGTTATACATGGGATTTTGATGGAGATGGAAAATTTGATGAAAACGGTTTATGGAATAACTATTCTAAAATAAGTAAATGGAAATATGATAGAAATGGCTATTATATTGTAACTCTTAAATTGGTTGATTATGATTATCAATGGGGCGAGACAAAAAGGATAATTAAAATAAATAATATGGAAGGAGAAATTGATGAAACTGAAAAGGAAATAAATTTTATAAACGAAAAAAAACAGGAAAAAAATGTTGGAATAGTGGTTAATAATAATGATTATTATGAACTTTTCTTACCACCAAAAGGTAAAAAAACAATAAGCATTAAAATAAATCCTTATGGAGAAAATGAGATTTATGTTAAGGAAGGGGAAAACGAAAAAATATTCTTCTTCTGGAAGGATGATAAAGTCAATATTTATATGGGGGATGATATTTCCTCTGAGAAAAGCATTCCCGGATTTGAAATTTTATTACTGCTTGTTTCAATATTTTTATTGATTAAATTCAAAATTCGATGAATTTTGCATCCATTATATCTGGATATAAAATTGCTATGGTTTTTTTGCCAGTTAGGTAGCCACAACATTCCCCAGGATTTATTATTAAAGCATTTTCCCTTCTTTTATCTATCTCATGTGTGTGCCCATAGATCACTATATCATATGCCAATGAAAGTGCATTAACTATTTCAGGCTTATGGGTAACTATTGCCTTTTTCTTTTTTAAATTAATTTCAAAGGGATCGTTATTAATTCTTCCAATGCTTGAAAATTTTTCCTTCAAAAATAGTTTTTCTCCGTCATTATTTCCATATATCAAAAAAATTTTGCAGTTTAATTCCTTGAATATATTTGCTGTAAAAGGTGAAATTATATCTCCAGCATGTACTACAAAATCTACCTCTTCTTCATTAAAAATTTTTACTGCCTCTTTTATTGCATATATATTATCATGTGTATCTGAAATAATTCCTATTTTTTCCATAATTGTAAATAAAATTATCTTTTATCTTTTTCTGGATAAAAATTAAAAATGGTTAATGTTTATCCCCTTGTGAAAATATTACCAGAGCATGAGGCAAAAAAATTGCTTGTTGAACATAATATACCCACAACGAATTTTAGAAAGATAAAAAGAAGAGAAGATTTGCAGAAGTTAGATTTAAAGTATCCTCTTGCCCTAAAAGTTTCTTCTCCTAAAATATTGCATAAAACAGATGTGGGGGCAATCGCCCTTAATATAAGAAATAAAGAAGAACTCATTGAAAAATATGATAAAATGAGGAAAAAATTTAAAGAGGAAATTTTTTTAGTTGAAGAAATGGTTCCTCAGGGAGTTGAAGTTATAGCTGGAATTTACAACGATAAGCTATTCAAAAAATGCATTATGGCTGGAATTGGGGGCATATATACTGAAATTTATAATGATGTTTCTTTCCGCCTACTTCCAGTCAAAAAGAGAGATTTATATGATATGATTAAAGATTTGAAGGGATACAAAATTTTTGAGGGATACAGAAAAAAAGTTGATAAAGAAGCATTTGTTGATATACTCCTGAAAATATCAAAAATAGGAGAAAAAATGAAAATAAATCAAATGGATTTAAATCCAATATTTTTATATGAAAAGGGCGCAAAGGTTATAGATGCGAAAATCATTATGGAGGAATAGAATGGAGTTACTGAAGCAGGGAAAAAAAGTATTGCTAGGCAACGAAGCAATTGCAATTGGGGCGCTTGAGGCTGGCGTAGATATTGTAACAACCTATCCCGGCACCCCATCTTCAGAAATTGCAGATACATTTTCGGAAATTGCAGTAGATATGAAAAAAAAAGGGATTGAACCACCTTTTTATTTTCAATATTCTGTAAATGAAAAAGTTGCTGTTGAGTTTGCTGCTGCATGCTCTGTAAGCGGGCTTAGAAGTCTTACCTGCATGAAGCATGTTGGAATTAATGTGGCAAGTGATGCAATAATGACTTATGCATATGTTGGATGCAAAGGAGGACATGTGATTGTAACCGCTGATGACCCAAGTTGCCATTCAAGCCAGAATGAACAGGATAATAGGATTTTTGCAAGGTTTGCATGTATGCCAATGTTTGAGCCATCCAATCCACAGGAAGCAAAGGATATGACAATTGAGGCATTTAATGTTTCGGAAAAACTATCGATACCAGTGTTTTTAAGGACTACAACAAGAATAAGCCACATGCGGGGTGTAGTGGATTGCAAAAATTTTCCGATGAAAAAAAGGCAGGGAACTTTTAGCAAGGATGGAACGATGGTAACTGTTCCAGAAATTGCAAGAAAACTCCATCCATTGCTTATTAAAAAAATGGAAGAAGCAGAAAAAATAGCGGATGAAAGCATTTTTAATGTAATTGAATATCACGGCGGAAATTATGGAATAATTACAGGAGGGGCAAGTTATAATTATGTAAGGGAAGCAGTTGATGATTTGGATATAAAATGCAAAATTTTAAAAATAGGGATGAGCAATCCACTACCAAGAAAAAAAATAATAGATTTTTTAAAAGAATGTGAAAAAGTGCTTGTTGTGGAAGAGCTGGAGCCATTTATGGAAGAGCAAATAAAGGCGATAGCAAAAGAAAATGAAATAAAAGTAGAAATATATGGAAAGAATTTCAGCTCTCTCAAAAGATATTATGAATATAATCCAGATATAGTTTATAAGGCATTGTGCGATTTTTATGGAATTCCATATGAAGAAAAAGATATTAAGGCAGGAGTTATTTCCCGCCCCCCTGTGCTTTGCCCCGGCTGCCCCCACAGGGCTACATATTATGCGGTAAAGCAGGTGGCGCCAAAAGATGCAATTTATCCAACTGATATAGGATGCTATACCCTCGGCATATTACCTCCCTACAAAACTGCTGACTTTTTGTTATGCATGGGTTCAAGTGTTGGCTCTGCATGCGGTTTTTCAAAAGCAACGGGACAGAAGGTTATTGCATTTATAGGAGATTCAACATTTTATCATGCTGGCTTGCCCGCCTTAATAAATGCAATTCATCATAAACATAACTTTATTCTCATAATTTTAGATAACTTCACAACCGCAATGACAGGGCATCAACCCCATCCAGGAAATGAAAAGAATGGAATGGGAGAGGATGCAATAAGAGTTGATATTGAAAAAATTGCAAGAGGGATGGGTGTTAAAAATGTTGAAGTTGTGAATCCAAAAAATATAGAGGAAACAAAAATGGCTATTAAGAGAGCTCTGGAAAGAGATGAGCTTTCTGTAATAATTTCCCGCTCACCCTGCATATTAATTGAAAAAAGAAAGGAAGAGAAATATGCAATAGATGAGGAAAAATGCAAGAAATGCAAGATATGCATAACAAAATTTGCTTGCCCAGCATTTTATTTTGAAGGAGAAAATATAAAGATAAATGAGGAAATCTGCACTGCCTGCGGGGTTTGCGTGCAGGTATGTCCGTTTGGAGCGATAGGGAGAAAATGAAGAGAAGTGTTGTTATATGTGGGGTTGGAGGACAGGGAATAATAACGACAGCAAATATAATTGCAAAATCAGCCCTTAAGGATGGTTATGATGTTGTTATGTCAGAACTTCATGGTATGGCACAGAGAGGGGGAAATGTTGAATGTGTTGTCAGGATAGGAAATGTTTTTTCTCCAATTTTAAAAAAATTTTCAGCGGATGCAATTCTTTCATTTGAACCACTTGAAGCACTAAGAAATCTGGAAAAAGTTAAAAAAGATGGTGTTGTGCTTACAGATATAAATCCTATTGTTCCTCCTTTAACTTCTCTTGGAGTTGAAGAATACCCTCAACTGGATGAAATATTTGGAGAAATATCCTCTCATTGCAGATTGATAAAAATAGATGCAAATAGAATAGCAAATAGTGTTGGAAGCATATTGACAAAGAATATTGTTATGCTTGGCTCATTTTATGCCCTTAATATTTTCCCGTTAAAAGAAGAAAATATAGTTGAAACAATGAAGGAAAGTTTCTCTAAAAAATACATTGAAAAAAATTTGGAGGCTTTTAGAAGGGGAAAGGAAGAAGCGAATAAATTCTTATGAATCTTTATAAAAAAACTTATGAGATTGTAAAGCAAATTCCAAGAGGAAAGGTTTCTACATATGGAGATGTTGCAATTGCTCTTGGGGACATAGTTGCATCCCGTGCTGTGGGAAAAATGCTAAATGAAAATCCATACAGGGATGTGCCATGCTATAGGGTTGTGCGAAGTGACGGAAGCGTTGGTGGATATGCTCATGGTATTGAGAAAAAAATTGAATTGCTTATGAAAGACGGGATTGAAGTTAAAGATGGAAAGATAAACCTTGATAAATATTTATTTAATGATTTCAAAAGCAATTATCCATTAAAAAAATTGAGGAAGGAGCAGGAAAATTTGAGGCGCAGAATTGTTTTTGAAAAAATTGAAGGGGCAGAGAGGCTGGCGGGGGTTGATGTTGCCTATGGAAAATATGCATATGGGGCATATGTTGAATGCGAAAATTATAACATTACAAAAGTAAAAGTCACAAGAAAAAAAATAGAATTTCCCTATATTCCCACATACCTTGCATATCGCGAATTGCCTGTTCTGCAGGATTTAATAAAAAATGAAAATCCAGATGTTGTGTTAGTGGATGGAAATGGATTGCTTCATCCTCGCTTTTTTGGAATTGCCTGCCATTTCGGAGTTATAAATAATTTGCCTACTATAGGAGTTGCAAAAAAATTGCTCACTGGTTCGGAAAAAAATGAATATATTTTTATAGGAGATAAAAAAGTTGGGCTTAAAATTAATAAATTTTTTATTTCACCAGGAAACAGGATAGATATTGAAAGCAGTAAAAAAATTTTCAAAAAACTTATTGAAAAAAATTTAAATTTGGTTCATTTAGCGCATCTTAAAGCAAATGAAGAAAAAAGAAAAGAAGAAAAATAATTATTCCTTTACTTCTCCAGTTGTTATTATATTCTTGATAACTTTTTCTATTCTATCAATGGCATGAAGAGCTTTTTCAAGTTTTTTCCTTTTCTCATTTTCAGTTTCTTCAATTACCAAACTTATATAACCTTTCGCTATTGTTGTTGGATTGAAAAAATAGTGTGCAGTTTTTAACTTAAATTCTCTTTCTTTTTCAAGTGCTTCCTTTAAAACTTCTTCTGCAACTTTTCTTTCCGTTATGTCTATTGCAATTTCGAACCTTGCTTCCCTTCCATCAATCCATATTATTCCTTTATCAACGCATTTATACCATCTTCCATTGGCTAAATTCTTCCATTCCCATATGTATGTCTTTCCAAAATTTTCTCCAAAAATTTTATCATTTGTACAAAACTCACAGGGTTTATCTAAATTCTGAAAAACTTTATAGCATTTTTCCCCAATAACATCTTTTCCAAATAGATTTTTTATTTTTTTATTTACAAAAAGTATTTCATATGTTTCTGGATTTGATATATAAATTGGCTCATCAATTCCTTCTAAAATGGAGAAAAGCTGTTCTCTTTCCCTCTTTAATTTTTCCTCGATATTTTTCCTTTCTGTGATATCTAAATTCAAACTTATGCTCCCACTATATTTTCCCTCTATAATCAAGGGGGAGGCGGATATTAAAAGAAATTTTGGTTTGCCATCTTTTCCATAAACTTTTATTTCATATCTACTTGATTTTCCTCTTCTTCTTAGCATAATTTGCTTCTTTAAAATTTTCTTTCCTTCTTCATCAACAAAATCAAAAATATTTTTTCCAATCAATTCACTCTTTCTACATCCTAAAATATTTGCAAAAGCCCTATTTACAAATATCATTTTTTCATTTTCATCATCTATGCATATCCCTTCCCTTGCAAGCTCAACAACCCTTGAATACTTGCCAAGCATTTCTCTCAATTTTTTTTCCATCTTTTTAAAATCTGTAATATCCCTTATTATTATCAGAGATTGCTTCAATTCTCTCTTCTCTTTGATTGGAATTCTGTTTATTTCTGCAAATATTTCTCCACCCTTCAGCCGAATAAATTTTCTAATCTTTATTTTTTTATTAAATTCTTTAAAATCATCTTTTAAAGAAGGAAAAATATCAAAAAAATTTTTTCCAATTGCATTTTTTCTTTTTATTTTTCCTTTTGATATTTTTTCAATTGCCTTGTTTGCAAATAATATTTTCATTTCTTTATCAAGTAAAATAACAATATCATCAAAGCCATCAAGCATCTCTTCATGACCCTCTCTAATAGCCATTTTCAATTTATTTTGTATTTTAAATGAGTTTAAAATTTTATCTATTTTTGCTGGGCACTTTCAAAAAATTCTCACCTCTGGATTGTAAATGGCTAAAATGCAGTTAAACATCTTGCTTTGAGGATGTTTTTTAATGCCCATTTATACATGGAGCTCTATCATAATTAGTGGCTTATTCTTGCAATAAACCAAGAAGCTATTGACAAATCTTATTGCATCTATTGCCATACAACGCCTGTATTTTTCTGAATTAGTAAATAATTAGGCAAATTTATGATACCATCTGCCATGCTTCATTATCCTGCATAGTAAAGAATGATGGCAATCATAATTTCTATCTTTTTCTTGTCCCAGCAAAAGATATTTTTTTCTAACTAATTCTATTAATTGGTGTAGCATTTCTTATTTTTTAAATTTTCAAATTCTTGATATTGCCTTTGCTGGGTGAAAGAAAAATGTATAATTACGAGAGAAAGAACCCGGTGGCAATTCGCATATTAGTAAGGAGAAACAGAACTGCCATATGGAAATGGCTGCACAAATTCGGGAGTATATTGGAAATAGCATCTCAGATAACATACTAATCGTGTTTTCATTGAACCAGAAACCAGAAAGATTTCATGGAAAATTTCCATCTGTTGCTATAACAGATGGAGACACCAGAAATTATGTGGAAAAGATAATTGAAACAATAAAAGCAAGAGATATGGATCCATCAGATTTGCTGCAATGCTAAATTTAACAGCACCTTTTGCTGAAAGTAAAAAATAAAATAATATTTGTTGATATAATATCATGATTTGTCCGATTGAATTCAGATATGGAAGAAATGAAATAAAAAATATTTTCAGTGAGGAAAGTAGGCTTTCTTACTGGCTTAAAGTGGAGGCAAAGCTTGCAAGGGCACATGCTTTTTTGGGAAATATTCCAAAAAAGGCTGCTGATGAAATAGAGAAAAAAGCAAATATTAAATATGTTAAAATTGAGAGAGTTAAAGAGATAGAAAAGGAGATAGGGCATGATGTAATGGCAATGGTAAAAGCTCTTTCTGAAAAATGTGAATATGGAAAATATGTTCATCTGGGTGCAACTTCCTATGATATAGTTGATACTGCAAATGCGTTACAGATAAGGGATGCACTGAATATAATTGAGAAAGAATTGATAGAATTGCTTGGCGAACTTTTAAAACTCGCTAATAAGCATAAAAAATCTGTTATGATTGGTCGCACACATGGTCAGCATGCATTGCCAATAACATTTGGGTTGAAAATGGCAGTTTATGCTGATGAAATATTTCGCCATTTGATTAGATTGAGGGAGGTAAGGGAAGAAATTTCATATGGCAAGATGTCAGGAGCTGTTGGAACAGGAGCATCATTTGGGGATAAATTTTTTGAATTGCAGGAATTTGTGATGAAAGAACTAAATTTAAAGCCAGAAATTCCCTCCACACAGATTGTTGGAAGAGATAGGTATGTTGAATTGTTATCTTTTCTTGCAAACCTTTCAGCATCAATAGAAAAATTTGCAACAGAAATAAGGAATTTGCAAAGAACAGAGATAGCAGAGGCAGAGGAATTTTTTGAAGAAAAGCAGGTTGGTTCATCAACAATGCCTCATAAAAGAAATCCAGTAACATGTGAGCAGATATGCGGGCTTGCAAGAGTAATAAGAAGCAATCTTTTACCAGCTTGGGAAAATGCAATTCAATGGCACGAAAGGGATTTGTGCAACTCCTCATCTGAAAGATTTATAATTCCCCATTCCCTAATTCTAACTGACTGGATAGTATATAAAATGAGAGATGTTTTTTCAAAACTAAAAGTGAATACATCAAAAATGAGGGAAAATATTGAAATAAGCAAGGGGGCAATATTGAGCGAGGCGATAATGATGAGGCTGGTTGAAAAGGGCATGGGCAGGCAGGAGGCACACGAGCTTATGAGGAAATATTCAATGGAAGCAAGAAAAAAAAATGTTGAGCTTAGAGAAGTTGTTAGCAGGGAAATTGCTGAAATAATTGATGAAATAGGAGATTATTATGGAAATGCTGAAAAAATAGTTGATTTTACATTAGAAAAAATAAGAAAGGAATTTCCAGATATTGCTCTTTAAATTTTGGATTATATCCAATAGCTCCTCATTGAACTCAAATTTATCAATGAATAAAGATATTCCACCCAATTTTTTACCCTGACAGAATAAGCCATATGAGAAATTATTTTCTCCTCCGCTATCTGCAAAAATTGCCAATCCAAAAATAGAACAACTCTGACTATAATGCTTTACTTCATATCCATCGTCTCCATTAAAATCAAAAAAGATGGCTGAGCCGCCGTTCGCATATCCCTGAGAATAGTTCCCTGATTTATAAAAATCTTCTCCGAAAAGATTTATCAAAAAAGAAAAGGAGGCAATACCATCCGCATAGGATTGAGATGAATTTGATGAATAAAAAACATCATTTCCATAAACATCGATCATTCCTGAAAAACCATATAGCGATGAGGATTGAGAATAAGAGGAGGAAGTATAAATATCGTCCCCGAAAATATCAATGAGAATTGATACACTATTTGAAGAAAATGACTGGGTAAAATCTCCTCCTTCATAAACATCATTTCCAGAAAAGTCAATAAAAAATGATGTTCCGTTTTCGTATGCAACACATGTTTGATTATAATAGGCATCATTTCCTTTTAAATCAAATAAAAATGAAAAACTTTTATTTGAATAGCAAGCGTTGCTATAAGAATCGTTTCCCTCGAGATCGAATAAAAAGGTGTAGCCATTTTCCGAATTTCTCTTTTCATATCTATCATTTCCCTCTAAATCAAGAATAAAAGAAGAGTTGCCTTCTCCATAAAAATCATCTCCTCCAAAATCAATTATAAAAATATAGCCCTCATAAAAATCCTTTTTATTTCCTCCAAAAATTATTTTGCCATAACAATCAAACTTTGTTTCCTGAAAATTTGAATTCATCAACAGCAAAGAATATTTTCTTACTTCCTCTATTGTTGAAAAAATATTTTGATTTCTTTCTTCATTATTTTTTGATTTAATAGTTTTTGTATATGAATATAGTATAGAAGAAACTGCAAAATTTTCCATATCATTAAAACCTAGGCTATTTACAAATTCTTCCAAATTGCTATCCTCATATTCTATTCCAATTGTTTCATAGAATTCTTTTATCGCTTCAAGCAAGCACTGAGAACTATTCTCTAAAAGCTGAATGTTATTTTTTTCAATTATTATTTCTGGAATTTCATTGGCATCAATAAAAAAATTTTCTTCTTTTAACCTATTCCTGAATACATAAAAAAAGGAAATTATATCTTCGCTTGATGGAAAATTATCACTTAACTCATTGCTTGAATAATTTGAGGGAATTAATAAGATGAATATGATTGCAACTATAATTATACTTCTCATTTTAACCCTAATTAAAATAGCATATATATTTATTGTTTTTATCCTATTGTCATTGGAGCAAAACTCAGTAGGAATATTATTAAAGCAACGATTGCAAGGATTTTTCTCTTGCCATCAAGAGGAGTTATTTCATTTAATGGAGGAGGATGTTCTGTTCCTATCAGAAAAACAAGCAGGAGTATCATAAGAAGCCAGTTACCCAATCCAAATATTGTCAGAGCAAAAAGAAATACAATTGTTATAATGCTTGCGTACCTGTGCCTTCCTTTTAAAACCGCCCTTGCTATGTGCCCGCCGTCAAGTTGGCCAGCCGGCAGAAGATTTATGGCAGTAACAAGCAGCCCCACCCAGCCCGCAAACGCAGTCGGATGCATGTTTATTGCAAAACCATCGGGCACGCTGATTGCTAAGGGGGAAATAAATCTGAAAAGAAGGGGTTCGCCGAGTATAATCCCTCTAATTTCTTCGAGAGGAACAATTTTTGAATAGGCAAGACCTACAAACAGAACTGGAATTGTTATTATAAAGCCAGCAAGCGGGCCAGCAATTCCTATATCAAGCAATGCATTTCTATCTGGAATTGGCTCTTTTATCGATATGACTGCCCCAAGTGTGCCAAGGGGAGGAACAGGCATAGGAATAAAGTAGGGAAGAGATGCTTCAATGCCATGCTTTTTTGAGGCAAAATAGTGAGCTAATTCATGTATTCCAATTATTGAAAGAATAGGAAGTGAAAAGAGTAAAAAACCATTTGCTAAGATATTTAAACTAAAAGAAAATTCTAGCTCTTCAAAAGAGATATATAGAAGCGCTCCCATAAAAGTGGTTGTTATAACCGTTATTATAAAAAGAATGAGATTTATTGCGGGGGATTTTTTCTTTACATATGGTTTTTGAGTTATAAAAATTATATGCTCTCCCTTTTCCTCTCTTATAAATGGTACTAAATTCTTATTTTTTAACTCATTTAAAAGCATTTCAAATTTATCCTTAAATATATCCTCGATTATTTCTACATAAAATGCAAAAAAATTATCTTCCTGCCTTGCATCATATACTCTAAAATATTTCTCAACAATCTGCTTTATTTCATCAATGTTTGATGGTTCAAACATCATCATACAAAAGGAGGCAAATAATAAAGATTTTGGATGTCTCAACCAAATGAAGGAGGCAAATATTTTTCTTAATTATATCTTTTTCTAATTTTTCCCTAAACATAAAAAATATGAAGTTTATATATCCCCTATGATATAGTGTCATGAAACTATCCGAAATAGGTGAAAGGAAAATTGTCGAAGGCCTGCTCAAAAGATTTTCAATTCCTTTTGATGATTGTGCATTTATTGAAATAAACGAGCACTACCTTGTTTTAACAACAGATATGATTTATGAAAAAACTCATTTTCCAGAAAATTCAAAACCTTATGATATGGGATGGTATAGTGTTGCGGTAAATTTAAGTGATATAGCATCAAAAGGGGCGGAGCCCGTCGCCATGCTTGTTTCCTTTGCAATCCCAAGGAAAATGGATAAAAGATTTTTTGATGAAATCATCGATGGAATGGAAGATTGTATCAATAACTATGGAGGAAAAATTATAGGAGGGGATACAAAGGAGGGGGATAAAATTTTAATATCTATAGCTGCCATTGGGAAAGTAAGTAAGGAAGAAGCGATGTTCAGAAAAGGGGCAAAAGTAGGAGATAGTGTATATATAACTGGAGAAATTGGAAAGGGATTATTTATTTTTAGCAATGAAAAAAATAAAATTTTGCATGTTAAACCGAGAATAAGAGAAGGAAGAGTTTTAGCTAAATCAAAAAAAGTTTCATGCTGTATGGACATATCTGACGGACTTGCAAGCTCTTTACATCAGCTAATGAAAATAAACAATGTTGGTTTTGAGATATATGAGGAAAATTTACCTGTTGCAGATGTTGCAAAAAAAATAAATAACGGGGTAAAGAAAGCAATATATACAGGCGGAGACTATGAACTTCTTTTTACAATTCCAGATAAGTATGGAAAAATTCTCGAAAGAAAAATAGATATAAAGAAAATAGGGAAAGTTATAGAAAAAAAGAAGGTGTATTTGATTTCAAAAGGAAAGAGAAGAGAGATTAAAAATATAGGATACGAGCATTTTAAATAGTTCTTTTCACATATATTCTTTCAAATTCATATGGGAAAATTTTTAAAAAATCTTTTTCGAGACTTTTTCTCATTATTAAAAATAAATCATTTTCACTTTCAATTGCTTTTTTAATTGATTTGAATAATCCTTTCTTATTTTTCTCTAAAACTCCAAATTCATCAATTACAATTAACTTTCTCTTTTTTATTCCTTCCCCTATTGCTTCATTACAAAAATTTATTCCTTCTTTGCTTATCACATATTTTCCTACTTCTATTCCATCAAAATTCGCATATTTCTTAATCCTTGAAAAATTTATTTTGCTTTTATTATCCATTCTTATTGCATCGCTCCCGATTTTCCTTCCGTTTTTAAAAACAGGTAAGCAAACTATTCCACAGCAATCTGAGTTTTTAAATATATTATATGCTATTGTGCTTTTCCCGCTATTCTTTGCTCCTATCATCAATATTTTCATATACCCAAAATAACAGCAAGCCAGCAAATTGCTATAATTGAATAAACACTTGCATAATATAATTTCTCTTTCATTTCTATTTTAAACGGCAAATATGCAAGAGGAAGTGCAAATGAGCCAATTATGCCAGCAAATGTCGAGCTTGAAAATATTTTTGGAATCACCGCAAACAAGTCAGCGAGATAGAATTTTCCTGCAATAAGAGGTGTTAGAACTTGAGTTGCAAGATAACCAATGAAATAAATTGTATAGAATGAAATTATGCCCATCCCAACCTTCATTATCATGCTTTCATGCCCGTGCCAAGGAATAAGCCATATCCCTTCAAAAACAATCCCTTCAATAATTATTGCAATTGCCGCACATAGCAGGCATCCCCCCATAGGATTAAAGTATCTCAGCATCCCAGCAACCAAAGCCATGCCCGCCTGCATGCCAGGCTGGCGGAAGTGGCGGCGCGTGGCAGCCATAATGAAGATTGCTATGCTTGCGGTCAGGAAGCTTAGGTTGTAGCCATGAAGCCAGTCGCCGAGCGAGCACTCAACCAGTCCCCATATAGAGCCAAAAAGAATTGTTGCGGTAATAATTTTCTTCATTATATCACCTCAATTTTTACAACATTTTGGACCCAAAATGCTCCTGGCAAATGAGGGAAAATTGCCCTTTTTTCTTTTGTTAATATACCTTTTTCCATATCATCCCATGAAACTGTTTTTTTGTAGCCATCTGAGCCAACTATTGCATAATTATGCCCTTCTGGATTCTCAATGTCCGCAATTTTTATTATGCAAGAAAAAGAAGTGCCGTAATAACTTTTATTTTTTGCCTCTAATTCCTTTAATTCACATTTTTCAAAAATTTCCTCAGTTGATATTTTTTTTCCATTTATATCAATGTAATCTTTTAATTCTTCCTCGGGAATGAATGCATTTGATAAAATACCAGTTGCTAAAAGAAGAATTGCAATTGAAATCACAATCTTCTCCGCTTTTTCCATTGATGGAATATATGGGAATATATTTAAATGTTCTGGAAGAAAGGATTCTCCTCGAAATGAATGATATCTCTTATATCAAAATTTTATAAGAGCATATAATCTATTTTGTCCAAGCTCTAAATTTATATCAGCTTTCATAGCTCTATTTTCATCTCCTCTTACAAAATTATAAACTATTCTCCTAAGACTAAGAAAAGCATTCGCTGAATCAAAAGATTTGAAGG
>JACIWB010000014.1 GCA_014361245.1 Thermoplasmatales archaeon
ATTTATCTCTAAAACTTTCCTTTCCTGGATGATGTGCTCTTTTATTCCACTTCCATACAGTTTTTCTGCTTATTCCAAGAAATTCAGCAATTTCTTTTGTTTTCTTTCCTGCCTTCTTTGCCATAACCATTATTCTCCTCATTTCTGGAGTAACATGTGACATTTCCCATTCCCTCCTATAAAGAATGGGAAATTGGTTTAAGAAATGTTACCGATCTGTGTTTACTTTACAGCTCAGAAAAACTTAAATTTAACTGTTTGATTAACCAAAAATGAAAAAGATTTATCTTGACCATGCCGCAACAACACCAGTTGATAGAGAAGTTTTAGAGGAAATGTTACCATTTTTTAATGAAAAATTTGGAAATGCATCCAGCTTACATTCTTGGGGAAGAGAGGCAAAAAAGGCAATTGAAGAAGCCCGAGAAAGAGTTGCAAAACTTATAAATGCAGATGCAAGTAGAATAATATTTACTGGTAGTGGAACAGAAAGCGACAACCTTGCAATAAAGGGCATTGCATTTTCTAAAGGAAAAGGACACATAATAACAAGCAAAATAGAGCACCCCGCTGTGCTGGAGACATGCAAATATTTGGAAAAGAAGGGTTTTGAAGTTACCTATCTGCCTGTTGATAATTATGGGCTTGTAAATATTGATGATTTAGAGAATGAAATAAGAGAAGACACAATATTGATTTCAATAATGCATGCAAACAATGAAATTGGAACAATAGAGAATATAGAAGAAATTGGAAAAATAGCAAAGAAAAATGACATAGTTTTTCACACAGATGCTGTCCAAAGCGTTGGAAAAATAGAGGTAGACGCTAAAAAAATTAATGTGGATATGCTATCACTTTCTTCCCATAAAATTTATGGTCCAAAGGGAGTGGGCGGGCTATATATAAGAGAGGGATTAAAAATCGAGCCAATTCTTCACGGCGGCGGGCACGAGGGCGGCCTGCGCTCCTCAACAGAAAATGTGGCGGGAATAGTAGGGTTTGGGAAGGCGTGCGAGCTTGCTGGCAAAAGATGGAGGAGCGATGCAGAAAAGATGAGGAAATTGAGGAACAAAATAATAAAAAATACCCTTGAAATAGAGGAGGCATATCTTACTGGGCATCCTGAAAAAAGGTTGCCAAACAGTGCGAGTTTTTATTTTAAGGGAATAGAAGGAGAAAGCCTTGTTCTTCTTCTTGATTCAAAAGGAATTGCTGCATCAACTGGCTCGGCATGTTCTTCAAAAAAATTACAGCCATCTCATGTGCTTCTTGCAATAGGAATTAAGCCCGAGCATGCTCATGGTTCTTTAAGAATTACTCTTGGAAGGGAAAATGAGGAAGAGGAAATTGATTATTTCCTTGAAATTCTGCCAGAAATTGTTAAAAAACTCAGGGAAATATCACCTCTTTGGAAGAAAAGCTAAGCATAAAATTTCACAATAAACTTTGTTACATCCCTTCTAACATTTTTTCCCTTAATTGCATCTTTTATAAAATGAGAAATTTCTTCCATATCTCTTTCATCCATCCCTATATATGTTGCTTCCGCCACTCCAATTCTACCGATTGAATCTATAAATATATGATTTTTTTCCAAATCTTTAAAAATTTTTTTTATTCTTTCACCTGGCAAATCAATTAATATTTGATGGCTTTCTGTAAAATTTTTTTCCGGAAACTTTATTGGCAAACCATCACTCAAATTTTTTGCTAATGCTCTGGCATTTTTAACAATCTGCTCAGCATATTTTTTTCCATTTTTAATCATTTCTTCAATAACAATTCCAAGGGATGCTATCCTGTGCAAATGAGGATTATCAATAAGAGCAATTCCTCCTTCATAATCAAATTTTAAATATAAAGAAATTTTTTCTGCAATTTCATCATCATTTGTAAGAACTATTCCTCCCTGCGGCCCAGGAAATGATTTATGAGTGGATGCAATCATTACATCCGCTCCTTCTTTAAGCGGCTGCTGGAATTTTCCTCCCGCTATTAAGCCAAGAACATGAGAGGCATCATAAGCTATAACTCCCTCTATTTTTTTTCGCAACTCTTTTAAGGGATGAGGAAAAAGAATTGTTGAAGATGCTATAAGGGTTAGTGGAAAACTATTTTCCTCGAGCTTGCTCTTATCCACTACATAATCTTTTACTGGTAGAGGATAAAACTCTCTTTCAAATTTTTTAAAACCAAATGGATAGCCTCCTTCCTCTTTCGGAATTCCAGCCACCTTGTCCCCCACTTTTGTAAAAGAAAAAATTACAGCGAGATCGCAGATGTTTCCAGATATTGGCTCTATAAAAACATGTTTCGCTCCAAATAATTTTTTAGCCATCCTCTCCGTTTCTTCATATATCTTAATAGCATATCTTGAGCCACCATACAGTTCATTCCCATATCTACCAGCAAGGTCACTTGCTAAGGCAGTTGAAGCAAAACTGCTGAGCCTGTTTTCAGAAGCAAGCAGGTTTATTCCGGATAGCCTATACTGCTCGTGCTTCTTTATTAATTCTTTTATTTTTTCTTCCATAAAAAGTAAATCAAAACAAGTATAATAATAGTGACTATCAATATCAGAACCCATAAGCTGGATGCTCTTTCAGAACATACAATTTTTACTGGAATTTCAACATAGTTTGTTATGTTTCTGTTGGCAGAGGGATAATATGTCAAAATTATTTTTCCATCTTCTTCCCCTGTTTCATTTGCACTTATTCTTATATTTAATGATTTTTTTGAATGAGATGAAACGGAGAATTTTTTTTCATGCATCAGATGTATTTTACTTATATTATCAGTTGTAAGTTCAACATCTACAGCGGAATTGCAGTTATTCGTAATATTCATTATAAATGATATGGTCTCTCCTTTTATAATAGAGATTTTTGAAGGAAATTCAACACCTATCCCTCTATCATAAAAATTCTGCATTACATAGGTTATTAACTCTTCATCACATCCCTTTATAAAGAAGTTTCCGTCAGTATATGCCTTTATTTTCAGCTCATAATCCACAAATCCCTCAACCTCATTTCTTGCAAATAACTCAACTTTTATGCTTTTATTTATTTCCCCTCCATAAAAGCCCTGTGGAGTAATCTTAAAGGAATTTTCTGAAAGGCTTGCAACAAGCCATTCAGGTGCTTCCACTTCCAAAAAAATTTCTATTGATGTAGGGAATAAAAGACCAATTCCCCAGCTGAAATTTATATTTAAATCCTTGTAGATTTTTTCTCCAACAGAGATAGGTGGAAATTCTCCCATCTCCATTTTTATGTCCGAATTTATGAACCCTGCATTTACCACAGGTAGCAATATAACAATTATTGCAACAAATTTTTTCATAAAAATAATATTTTTCTTATATATATCATTTACAATCCTTTTTTAGACATTTCTTCCATCTTTTTCCTTTATATATTATGGTTATTTTCGGACTTTTGCATTTCTCACAGTATTCCTCCTCAAAAAAGACAGTTCCATTTTTTGGGAGGGGATAAACATTGCTACACTTCGGATAATTAGAGCAACCAACAAACCTTCCGTGTTTTGATTTTCTCAATACAAGCTTTCCACCGCATTTAGGGCAATCACCAAAGTAATTCTGTTTCTCCATCGCCATCTTTATTATCCCCCCGATCTCCTCCCTATTTTCACTTAGTATTTCAAAAGCTTTTCTTAACAAATTCTTTGATTCCTCAACAACCTCACTAAAGCTTTTTTTACCTTCCGCTATACAATCCATTTCCTTTTCCAGATGGGCGGTCATTTCTGGCTTTGTTATAATATCCGCTCCTCTTTTTAAAGCATCAACAACCGCAAATGCAGAGGGAGTGGGAAAAATATATTTTCCTCTTATATAATTTCTCTCATATAACTTACTGATTATTTCATGTCTTGTTGATTTTGTACCCAACCCCTTCTTTTCCATTTCAATTATCAAACTTCCCTGAGTATATCTTGCAGGAGGTTTTGTCTCACCTTTTATTTTTTTAATATCCACAATTCTAACCTCCTCTCCCTCAACCAGATCTGGCAAAAACTCTTCCTTTAAATTTGTTTTATATATTTCCATCCAGTTTTTCTCTTTTACTTTTAACCCATTTGCTTTCAAAATTATTTCCCCCACAGCTATTTCAGCATTTTTGATTTCAATTAATGCATTCTTTGCAAGCGTCGCCATGAAACGCCTGGCAATAAGTTCATATATTTTCGCCTGCCTTGCTTGCAGTTTTTTGCAATCAACTGGGTGAATTGGAGGATGATCCTTGCTTTCTTTTTTTCCGCCAACTGGCTTGCTCCTCATAATGCTTTCAAGCTTTTTAACTTCTTCAGGAAAAACCTCTTTCAATTTTTCAATAATGCTTTTAAATGGAAGGGGTGGATAGACTGTGTTATCTGTTCTCGGGTATGAAATCAACCCGTTCATGTATAGCTCTTCAGCTATTTTCATCGCTTCCATTGCAGAGAAACCAATTTTTGATGCTTCACTTAAAAAGGATGTTGTATCAAAAGGAGGAGGAGGAATTTTTTCAACTTCTTTTTTTGAAAAAGATTTTACAATCCCTTTCCCAATTTCTTTTATTTTGGAAAATAATTCATCTGCAATTTTCTCATCATTTATTACCTTTGGATAATCCGCTTTGAATTTTTCACCATCCTTTTCAAATATAACTTCCACCTTCCAGAAAGGTTTTGGAACAAAATTTCTTATCTCATTTTCCCTTTCTACAATAAGAAAAAGAGTTGGCGACTGAACTCTCCCTACAGATAAAAAATCTTTCCCAAGCTGTTTGGATGAAATAGATATAAATCTTGTTAAACTCGCCCCCCATATCAAATCAATGTGTTGCCTTGCCTCTGCTGACTGGGATAAATTATAATCAATTTTTCCTAGATTTTCAAATGATTTTTTTATTTCATAGGGAGTTATCGAACTGAATTTTGCCCTTTTTATTTCAACATTTTCAGGGAGTAAAGATAAAACCTCCGTTCCTATTAATTCACCTTCCCTGTCATAATCAGTTGCGATTATTACTCTCCCAACATCCTTTGCAAGCTTTCTAATTGCATTTGCAATCTTTCTTTCAGATATTTTTTTCACAGGAGCAACATCTACAAGTTTATCTGGTGGAATATTTTGCCAATTTCCATATTCTTCTGGAAAATCAAGATACATTATATGTCCTTTAAGCCCAACAACAATCTTATCATCAAAATAATAATATGGGACACCATAAATATTCCCCTGCTTAGCCTTCCCATCAGACAAAATCTGTGCAATCCTTCTCGCAGCTATATTTTTTTCACATATTACAAGTGTTTTCATCCTAACTCCCTATCCAGCTCCTCCAGAAATTCCATCAACTTCTCCTTCCCCACTTTGGCGCCCGCCGCTATCTGATGGCCACCGCCAACGCCACCCACCTTTTCTGCCGCAGTTTTCATGGATTTTCCTAAATTTATTCCATTTTCTACCATTTTTTCATCTCCTCTCGCGGATATATCAGCGCCACCATTTACTGCAACTGCAACAACTGGCTTACCTTTTTTGAATTTTGGGAAGTATTTTAGCACTAGACCAGCAATTACTCCAGATAAAGGAGCATGATTTACATAAAAATATAAAAAGTTTTTCATCTCATTAACCTCTTTTTTTTCAATCTCTTTCAATTCCTTTCTTATTTCATCTCTATATTTTTCCTGAATCATTCGGGCTTTATCCATAGCATTCTTATCTTTAAAGCAGAGAGCAATTCCAATACCCGCCTCATTCAACCTGGCGCAGGCATCAAGTTTTGAAGCCATGTCATGAAGATTGCCATAATCCTTTCCATAATAATTTATTTTTTTCCATTCAATTTCATCAACATTTTGCTCCATCAATTTTAATGTCAATGCGGAAAAAAATTTTCTTCTTTCATCCTCGCTTAACTCCTCTAATTTTTTTTCAGGTTTTATTGAAATTGAGTTAAAAAAATGGCTTGAATTAAACATAAAATAGGGATCAATTGAGCTTTCTATCATTTCCTTAACACATTCTCCTCTCAACATATATTGCTCTTTCTCAGCAATAAATCCATTTCCTATTCCTTCTTCAACAATCTTTTTATTAAATCCTATAAACTTCTGTTTATCACCTATCATTCCAACGACTGCAAGCTGGGACAGATCAATATTATTTTTATCTATTGCTTTTGCAAACTCATATGCAATGCCTGATGCACTCGCCTCCCTGCTCGCATCTATTCCATAATTTCTTGGATTTATATAAATTATATCTCCTGTGTCCTCATTTTCTATTATATGGTGATCAAGCACTATTACTTCTCCCCTAATTTTTTTCATTTCCTTCAGGTAACTTGTACCTATATCAACGAATATTGTAAGGGGATTTTCTCCTTTTGATATTTCATCAATAAGATTTGGAGAAGTTTTCTTTATTGAGATGTGAAATTTATATCCCAATCTTGCAAGAGATATAGCAACTATACTTGCCGAAGAAATTCCATCTGCATCAACATGCCCTATTATTCTTACAATACTGTCCTTTTTCAATCTATGAATGATGTCCCCCGCATACTTAACTTCTTCTTCCAAATTCATCCATAATCACCTTTATAACAATCAATATAAATGATGCAAAAGCTAAATAAAAGCCTATTCCAAAAGCACCTTCTTTTAATTTTAAAATATCCGAGAATTTCCATATGAGTAATGAGTATGCAATCAAGGATGCTGAAATAGATAAAGAGGAAAAAACAAATTTTTTTAAGAATAGAAAAATAATTGACGCAATTATTGCTAAGAGAGAAAAAATAAGAAATTTTGAGAAAATTGATGGTAGCTGGATGAATTCTCCATAATAATCATTATATTCTATCATCTGGGGAAGAAAGATATAGAGTTTTGTCTGCGAGGAATGCCACCATGGGAGTGCAAATGATAAAGATATAGTTATTGTGGATATTGTTGAGAAATCAAATTTTCTCCTGAATATAAAAATTGCTGAAATTAAAATAAATGGGATATAGGGCCATATTGAGAAATTTCTTGTAATTATCTTAAATTCTTCATCAGTATTTAAAAAAATATCTTTTTTTGCAATCAAATTTTTATTATAAACCTTTATGGTATAGTGTGCGGGAGGTAAAATATTCTGAGAAAATTCATTACCATCTCTCTCATAAAATATTTTTGCATCCATTGGAAAACCTCTCCTATCATAAACCTTTACTTTTATTTCATATTCTACAGGAAAAAAAACAGTAAAAACATCGCTAGAGGGTATTTTAACTTCCTTTCTTACAGTAATATTTTTGTAGTTTATTAAAAAACTATAATTTCCCGATGGTAAATCATAAAATGAATAATATTTATCTTCCTTTTTGCCTTCTATATAAATTTTTTCAATCATCTCATCGCTTGTTAGGATTGGATTTAGAGATATTCCACATGGGAGGGAAAGATTATCTTTTATCATAAATTTTATGCTGTATGTATTTATTTCATATTCCCTTTTCAATCTATAAAAAAGAATAATATTCTCTTCCTTTATTAAAAATCCATTATACAGAACCTGTATCCTATATTTATTCAGCACTGGAAGAAATATTTTTCCGCTACCCAAGATTTCCTCTATTAAATTTCCATTTCTATCAAAAATTTTTATTTTTGCTCCTTCTTCTGATTTAATTTCAACTTTAACTGGTATAGAACAAAAAACATGTATTTTTTCATCTCCATTTAATGAAAAAGCGCTATAACCAATCAATTTTTTTTCTTTTGAAACAGAATAAATTTTTACAACATAATTTGCGGGTGGTAGAGAAAAACTTGCTTTCCTGAAATTCATAACACTTCTTGCAATCGTGGTCTTATTCCATATTTCCACTTCAAGATGAGAAAAATTTATGCCAAAAAATGCTGAAATATAAGAATAAAAAGGAAAGGAATGGCGAAAATGGGATATTATTGTAACATTGTATAAATTTTCATTTCCTCCATATATTTCCGTTTCATAAAAATTCCTATAGCCCGCAAGAATAAAAAAAGAATTTGCTTCCCTGCTTATATTTTCATTTCCTCCATAAAAAAACTCAACTGTTCCATTATAAATTACTCCTTCCTCAATATCCCCCGTTTTTATCCTTCCGACACTAATCCCCCCGCCATCCACCTCAACACCCGGAACTTTTATTTCCTCCTTCACCGCCGCCTTCACCGCATACTCGCCGGGCGAAAAAATGAAGCCATATGCCTTTGATTTGTCATCCATAAAAACCCATGGTTGATCGCCAAGAATTATATTATCCTTTGATGAAAGAATCCATTTATATTCCTTGCTGCTGGGATTTGTTTCTATTTCATATTCCTCCACCCCATTTTTACCATTTAAATGAATATAAGGAAGAATCTCCCCCATATTTAATTCATCTATTGTTTTGCTTCTCGATTTAACAAATAGAATATACGCATATATACCATTATTCTCGGATTTTTCATCCACCCTGCATCTCTCGACGCATTCATGCTTAAGTTGAATAAAAATTCTTTTTTCGTTTGTTGGTGAATAATAATAGGTATATATTGCTCTTGTTTTTATTTTTTCATCATATGAGGAGCTTTCTATTGCAACCTTGGTCATAAGATTTCCATCAACTATAATTTCTTTTGCCAGAAGTTTTTCATCGCTTCCTATTTCTTTTTCTCCTTCATAAAAGAAGGCAAAGGAAAAGATTTGCTCCCAGTTTTTCATTTCAAATCTATCCGCTCCTTCCTTTACCTTTATCACTTTATTACTCATCTCTATCCCTATTATACTTCCCTCCTGGCATATCCCAAAAACAGGCTTTTTTTCCTCTATAACTTCATAATAATTAATTCTTGCATAATAATTTTTTACTGGCTCAACATAGTAAAAAGAATCCTTAATATCAACATGGTCAATATAGCTTATATCAGCAATATTTTCTCCATATTCTACCAAATATTTACCCTTTCCCTGATAAAGAAAAACAATGTTACATGCCTTTATATATTTTTCATCAATTCTCTCCATGCTGTGTATCTGGCTTTCTATTTCCTTTCCATTATAAAAAACTCTTATTGAATGCTTTTTTTCATCTATCGCAATACATGGATTTCTGAATTCAACTCTTACATCAACTGGCTGATAATTGAATTCATCGGGAGCATCAATTCTTATCTCCTCAAAATATTTTGCTTTTGCATTAAATGATAAGAAAGATAGAAGAATAATTGCCGTGCAAAGCAATAATTTTTTCACAACAAAAATATATTTTCTTGTTAATAAAAATTAGCATAACACAAAAAATTATTTTTAGCTCTTATTTTTCTTTTATGATTAAAATAATATGTCTTGGCAGGCTAAAAGAGAGATTTTATTCTGAAGCAGTTGAGGAATATAGAAAAAGAATTGAAAAATTTTTTAGATTTGATATAGTTGAAACTGATGAAATAAAAGATTTTGGAGATTTTAACATATTTTTAGATGAAAATGGTGAGGAAATGAATTCCCAAGAATTTGCAAATTTTTTAAATGATATTCTTCTAAAATATAAAAATGTTTATTTTTTTATAGGTAGTTATAAAGGATTTGAAGAAAAGAAGAATGCGGACTTTACTTTATCTCTCTCAAAAATGACTTTTCCATATCAACTTTGCAGAGTGATTCTCATTGAGCAGATATACAGGGCAATAACAATAATTAAAGGAATAAACTATCAAAAATAATTATCCTATTTTCCTGTTTCTTATTTTATAAAAAATTGATGTCATGAGGAGTATCGCCGAAATTATGAATAAAATTATGCCTAAGTATGGATAATTTTTTATTTCATTTCCTAAAGTTTCTCTTAAAATTTTTGCCCCATCGCTTTTTTCTTCCATATACCTAATCATATAGAGTACCCCAGCTACAAGAAAAGCTATTGAAGAAGAAAGAAGAAGAATTATTTTAGCTCTATCTGGATAAAGAATATTTTTACCTTTTTGAGTGAGGGAGTAATAAATCCATTTCCTCTCGCCTTCTATTTTTTTAACCAATCCAGCCTCACATAGCTTTGATAAATGCTTCAGCACCGCCGGCTTGCTTATACTCATTTCTCTCGCAAGCTCTGAAACAGTCATTTTTCTTTCATCCAACTTTTTTAACAAATTTATCCTTGTATCAGAAGCAAGTGCCATAAAGCTATCTTTTTCAAGAACCACCTTTTCCATCACTATTAAAAAAGAAACAATATATTAATCTTTTATTTTTATTAACCTTTCAGTTTCTCACTAATTCCGCGGGCAGCAAGCAAACCAGTGACTGCAGAGGCAATTATACCCCTCGCCAAGCCAGCACCATCACCAGCGACAAAGAAATTTTTCAGATTTGTTTCCATATTTTTGCTGACTTCAAATCTCATTGAATAGAATTTTATTTCTGGAGCATAAAGAAGGGTTGAATCTTCTGCAACACCAGGTATCACCTTTGCAAGTTTATCAAGCCCCTCTATTATATCTGTTACAATTCTATGGGGCAGTGCCATTGAAATATCTCCAGGTGTAGCATTTTTAAGGGTTGGCTCAACATATGATTTACCTATTCTTTCCCATGTTGATCTCCTTCCCGCTTTAAGGTCACCAAGCCTTTGCAAAATTGGCTTTCTTCCTCCTATAACTGTTGCCATGGATGCAATTGCCATTCCATAAGCAGTGGTATTTTCAACTGGTTCAGTTAATGACAATCTTACAAGAAAAGCAAAATTTGTATTTTCAGATTTTTCATTAAGCGATGAATGACCATTTACAGATATATATTTTCCATAGTCCTCCATCACAACAAAACCATCTGGACATGTGCAGAAAGTTCTAACAAAATCATCATAAGTTTGGGTGTAAATATGGAACTTTGGGTCCCATGCCTTCTCTATAACATCTTCCATGACAACAGATGGAACTTCAACCCTTACACCCAAGTCGAGAGGAGCATATCTTGTTTTTATTCCAAGCTTGTTTGCCTGCTGGCTGAGCCATTCCGCCCCGCTCCGCCCGACCGCTGCTATAAGATATGAGCATTCTATTTTTTCTCCTTCGAGGTGCAATATAAAATTTTTCCTTTTCTCTATTTCCTTAACTTCCTTTTCGAGATAAAATTTAACTCCTTTTGACTCAATCTCTTTTTTAAAGGAACCTATTAAAGACGGCAGTCTATCTGAGCCAATGTGACGCTGAGGAATGGGAATAAAGCGAATTCCATATTGCGATGATATTTTTTCCAAATCCTTCAAATTCTTTCCATAGAGTTTTTTAGGGGCTCCATGCTGTAAAAATTTTTCATCTACTTTTTTTATCAGCTCTTCCGCATTTTGGCAAAATTCATTTAAATTTCCTCCTATATCAGCCCTTAAATTCAGCTTTCCGTCAGATAAACAGCCAGCCCCTCCAACACCGCATAAAATATTGCATGGTTTGCATTTCATGCACTTTGTATATTGCTTGATGGGGCATTTTCTCTCATCTACATCTTTCCCCTTCTCTATTACCAGCACATCCTTTATGCCGTTTTCTGCCAGCTCGCTGGCGGCGAAAAGGCCAGCTGGTCCTGCCCCAATTATTACTACCTTATAATAACCTTTTGGCATTTAGTTCTTTTATAATCTCTTTTATCGCTTCCTCAACCTGCTCAGCTTTTCTTGCTCCAGTGCATACAAGCTTGCCGGATCCAAAAAGGAGTATAACCACTTTTGGCTCCTCCATTCGATAAACTAAGCCAGGAAACTGCTCTGGCTCATATTCTATTTTTTCAAGCCCGACCGCCTGTGCAATTGCTATAAGGTTTAGCTGAGCATGAAGGTTTGCAGATGCAACAATATTCTGTACAGTTATCTCTGGCTCCTTATAAACCCTGAAGCCTGCTCCCTCCACCTTATTGCAAACTTTTTTAATTGCTTTTTCAACATCCTTTATTGTTTTTGCTCCAGTGCATACAACCTTCCCGCTTCTGAAAAGGAGTGCAGCAGTCTTTGGTTCGTCAAGCCTTAAAACTAAGCCAGGAAACTGCTCTGGCTGGTATTCACTCTCCGGTATTGCCTTCTTTAGTTTAGAAAGTTCGAGTTCTTTTGCAATTGTTGTAGAAGCAACAACATTTTCAATTTTCATATCTACATTCATGCGGATATATATAAATGGTGTTTATAAATGTTGGGAAAAGGTTTCAGCTTACAATTAATTATAATCTCGTATTTGTTTTATAAAAAAACAAATATTTCAATCATATTCCGATTTTAACGAGCCAATTCTGTTTCTTAAAACTGCAAGAATACCTGGAATTTCAATCCTACCTTAGTCCGATTTTAACAAATATAATTGGATAAGATACATATTCATTGATATCATTTCAATCCTACCTTAGTCCGATTTTAACAAATCGTTGGATATGATAAATCTTGAGAATTATTCGCATTTCAATCCTACCTTAGTCCGATTTTAACTCGTTGTCCTGTTGTGGGTTGATTAAAAATAATTGAATTTCAATCCTACCTTAGTCCGATTTTAACAAGAATTTCCGTAATAACAATAAAGAGTATAGTTTGATTTCAATCCTACCTTAGTCCGATTTTAACGAAGAGAAATTTTTAAGATTATTCTTAATTCATTATAATTTCAATCCTACCTTAGTCCGATTTTAACACGGGTCTCTTTTCTCTGTATTTCGCAGAGATCCTAATTTCAATCCTACCTTAGTCCGATTTTAACCTCCTTAATGAGTTGTTCATCTCTCTCATGCGGTTTTGATTTCAATCCTACCTTAGTCCGATTTTAACTTAACAAAATAACTCCTGCGGGAAAAGAATTTTTAAATATTTCAATCCTACCTTAGTCCGATTTTAACCGAGGAGATAACGGCCGAGTGGGCTAAATGTAATCAATTTCAATCCTACCTTAGTCCGATTTTAACAAGTGTTTAATGTTGCTGAAAGGGTTAGTAGAGTAGATTTCAATCCTACCTTAGTCCGATTTTAACGAAAGCGCAATACAACGAGGAATGTTTATTTTTATATATTTCAATCCTACCTTAGTCCGATTTTAACCGTATTTGTAAGAAAAGAAAACAGCAACGAAATAGGATTTCAATCCTACCTTAGTCCGATTTTAACCGCATAATTATATATCATCTCCATATGCATATGCTTTATTTCAATCCTACCTTAGTCCGATTTTAACTGGCTATTTAGGAGAGGCAATAAAAAGAGCATTAAGCATTTCAATCCTACCTTAGTCCGATTTTAACAGCGGCTTAAATTGCTTTTATTTAATTTTAAATGCAAATTTATACTTAAAATTATCGGGGATGTGAGATAATGCTGCTTATTTATAAACATCCCAGATTTTTAGATAAATGGTTCTGTGCTCGCTTTTTCAATTCCTATTATTTCAGTTTTAAAGACCTCTTTGCTTCTCATTGTATATATCCTAACAGAATCAATATTTTTATCAATAATTTCTTTAATTCCTTCTTTAACTCTAAGAAATTGAGATTCTGTTAATTCTCCTTCAAAAACAGAGTTCTGAACCCATGAAAGAAAGCATCTCAAAAAATTACAAATTTTCGTTACCCTTTCTACCCCAACATCATAAACTATTATAGCATACATTTTACCACCATATCACAAATGGCTTGTATTCTTTTATTCCAAGAAAATGCTTACACAACTTCAAACATTCAAGATATATCAACCTCTCGTAAGAAACATTTTTTCCTAAATCTCTGTGCTTTATCGTTGTATGTAATCTTTCCTCATATTCTCTAAGAAAAATCTCTTTTCCTTTAGCATTCAACAAGCAACTATTCAATTCTTTTACAAAATGATTTTCACCAATAATATCTTTATTCACCAGCTTAAATATGGTTCTATCAACAAGAAATGGCTTGAAAATTTCAGAAATATCTAAAGCGAGGGAAAATCTTCTTTCAGATGGTTTATGAAGAAATGATATTGTTTGATCAAGTTGTGTATGATATATTGCCTTAATTATATTTGTGTATAAAAGAGAATTTCCAAAACTAACCATTGCATTCAATGGGTTTTCTGGCGGCTGCCTGCTTCTTCCTTCAAATTTGAAACAAGATTTTAAAATTTTGTCGAAAGATGAGTAATAAACGCTTCTCATTCCTCCTTCTAATGCCATCAGTTGTTCAACATTTTTGCATTCCTCGATTTTATTCAAAGCATTCTCCATATATGAAACTTCTTCACCTACATCTTTTCCTTCATTTTTGTAATACCTTAAATTTCTTAGCATGTTCTCCGCGGATCCTTCAACAAATCTTTTTGCAAGAAAAAGACGTTTTTGCTCATCTATATAATGCATTGCCTGTTTTATATGCATTTCTCCAGAAAGCAATTCTTCTTTTGGCATTAAAGTGCTTTCATAATTTCCATAGTATCCAAAGAAATGAACTGGTATTCTATTTTTGCCTAAAAAAGATATAACTCCTGATGTAAGAGAAACTCTTCCATAGATAAACAGCGTACCAATCTGTTCCACTGGCAAAATTCTCTTTTCATATTCTGGCTTATCTGAAAAGTCTTCCTCCATTTCTTCTATTTCTTCTTCATCGATTTCAGCTGAAAAAGTTTTTTCCTCGCTTTTCTTGCATAAAAAGTATATTGTATTTCCTTTTCTTATCAGCTTTCCATTTTTCAAAATATAGAAATTCTTCTTCATTTTTACACCCAGCAAAACTCAAAATAAGCACACCTGCGACAATATGGCTTTTTAATTGGTTTTGGCATTTCTGGCATAGAAATTACTTTTTCTATTTCTTTCAGTATATTCTCTATTTCATCTATACTTTTTTCATCTACGGAAATCTTTTCTATCTTTTTATATTTTGGATAAAGGATCATTCCCTCGACATTTTCAATTCCTTTAATTTTTTTAAGATAATAAAGATAGTAGTAAAGTTGATATCTATGGGCTTTTTCAATTTTCTCCGATTTTTTAACTTCACAAATTATCAATTTATCTCCCTTACGAATAAAATCTATTCCTATTTTATTGTCAATAATTACATCCCTCCTCTCCCTTAAATATGAAGTTTCGTGGATAAATTTACCAATTTCAACATTTTCATTTTCCTTTTCCATTGATATATTATGTGTAAAAAGCCATAGCTTAGTTGGACAAACAATATAGTAGTTGATTTGTGTGCCGGTAAAATACGTCTCAGATGGTAACATATAAAGATAATAGAAGCAAATGAAATAAAGATTTCCAAACTTGGACGCCTGAGTCACCACCAATATTTTCATCCAAACAAGAGTAAAACTACAGAATCTGCATCTTCTTGGAAAGACGCCGAGATAAATGGCTGGATACCATATAGTTTTTATTGCGGCATTGTATGTTTCAGCATCTTATGTTAGATAATGTTGGACGGAGAGAGATCTATGCTTTCTGACTCAGAACTAGTTTTTATATACTTCTTAACACTTATTCTCCTTCCGTCTCTCAAGATTATTTCCTCAGGTAGTATTATTCGTCTCAAATCGACTCGGAGAATCTCTCTAAGCATATTCCTGTGATCTTTCTGAACTATGTGTAGGTTCGCTAGTCTATCCCAGGCATCGCAAACTTCATTTTTTAACTGTTGATCAAATTTATAAAAATCATAGGGTACATTATTATAAATCACCGAGTGAATCATACTCTTCTCGGAAGATTCTAATAATGTTATGTAATTTTCGTCAATCTGAACTTCATAGTTATTTAAGGAGTGCAGTAGATCATATGAGGTAAATGACCAGTCCTCACCGCGTTGATATTTTATTCTGGCTGTAACAGAAATCCCTCTCAAAAGAGACAATCCCTTTTTGTAATCATCTAAAAATTTTATTATGAAATCTAAATCCTTGTTTCCAATTCCTAATTTGCTTAACTTCTCTTTTGATTTTTCTAACTCCTTAAAAAACATGTAATATTTTTTCCAATTGATATCAGAAAAAATCCCGCTCAGTCGTTTAAAGTGGCATGTATATTTGTGTAATACTAAATACACTCTGAATTCTAATATTGATTTTAGCAATTTTTCAGATAGGGATTTTTCCAGAAAATAATTACGCATTTTTTCTATAAATTCATAATATTCTATCTCAGTTTCATTTCCAAAACTAAATGAATTTTTAACAAATATGTATGCTATCCCCTCTTTTTTTCGCGATACTCTGCCAAATCTCTGGATAAAACTTCGTATATCTGGGGCAACATCGATTATAATCACATCAAGGGGATAATCAATACCAATCTCACTTTTCGATGATGTAGAAACTATTATAAGTTTTTCTCGATCGGCTTTTATCTCGCCCCTTGTCTCATCCCCAGTATCTTTTGTTACATAGTCCACATAGTGCTCAGTTACGAGGATGTTATATAATTCTCTTGCAAATTTATTTGAATTACACATAACAAGCGTTTTTAGCCTTTTTTCTATGCACGATTTTATTAATTCAACTACTTTTTCTTTGAATTTTTCATTTGTGATATATACTTTCGTATCGTGTCTAACCAGAGATCCACATTCTCCACTTTTTTCTTCCAATATCCTGATCTTGCACTGTGGTTGAATTTCTTCTAATATCTCGATGAAATCAAATGAAGGAGTGGCGGATGAAAAAACCACCTTTGCTTTAGAACAGTTTAGAAATAAGATTGACTGCAAAAGTATCTCCGAAAGTTCCAGTTCTTTATAGATATGAAATTCATCGTAGATGATAAAATTAAAATAATTGAAGATTCTTATTAAATCCTCTTCCGGGTTAACATATAGGTGATGAAGTATTGCCGAAATTATATCGGGATTTGTAATGATTATGCGATGTCGTTGAAAAAGAGTCAAGAGCTTTCTAGATCTCAGATAACCTCTTTCATCACCTAAAGTAGTTGAATCCAATCTATATACACTAACCCCTCTCTCCCTAAATTGTCTCTCTTGATCCTCCATCAGGGCAGTAGTTGGATAAATAAGAAGAACTGGTAGCTTCTTTCTGCATAGATATTCAAAACATAAAGTTTTACCTGCACCTGTTGGTGCTGATAAAAAGAAAACATCAAACTTATCCTTTACCACTCCCTCAATAAAATCTTTTTGGAATTTTCTTATTCTGGTAAAAGGCAAATCGTTATATGGGTTCTCAACTTCTGGTAGGGAAAATCCTCTAACCTTTATTTCCATTTTTTCACTACCCATGGGAGTATCTCATTTTTGAAATACTCTAGCGGCACATTCTGGAGAAACACTAATCTAAAATCCCCGGATCTTTTTATTCCAGATGTCTTTATTTTCGCGCCCGTTAACAATAATTTTTCCTTTGGCACGCCGTATACCTTATCAAGCATAAAATAATTTAAATTAATATATTCGGGTAGTTTTGCTATTTTTTTTAATTTCACTTCTCCACTTCTCCTTATCCCAAGATTTATAAGGAATTCGTCATCGAGCTTTTCTTTAGAAACTATGATGCATTGAAATCTAGAACCCACATCGATACCAACATATTGCCTCACCTGCTTAAAAAATGGGGACTTGCTTGCAGTATTCATTATTTCAGGATAAGGATTTTGTTGCGATCCAATCTGGATATTTTCTTCTGCCCAAAACATAACACTCTTAAATTCAATTGGAGTATGTCTTAACTCTATAGGTATCCCATCCGTAGCAAAAATGGGTATTTCCTCTAATTCTTCGTATTTCGGTGTAATTGCTTCTTTTCCATAAAGAAAATAGTCTTTGTTTCGTAATCTTAATGCATCTGCCAACGCATAGGTAAGCGCAGTTGAAGAGATTACCCCGTCTGTACTAATAACATTTCCTTCAAATGAAGAGTAAAAAATCGGGGAGAGTACCTCTAGTGCGTACCCTTCCATCACCATTGTCTTCCTCATTTCGATTTTGGTTTACTTTTAGACTCTTTTTCTGGAGGTTTATAGGCTTGTTTACTCTGAGTAGTTAATTCTACTAAAGCTTCTCGCATTATTTCCTTACTACTTTCGTCTTTTAGAAGAGCCACTTTGATCAGGGGGTCTATTAATACCTTAAAATCTTCATCTTCATTCCACATTATTTTCCAATAGACATTCTTATGAGCATCCACATATTTTTTTATTGCTTCAATAACTTCGGCATTTGTATATTCATTTTTAATATTTGAACTATCGCTAAAATGCTCCTTTATTAATTCTCCAGAAGACAAACCTATGGCTGTTTTTGAGAATATCACTCCCAAAATCCTATTTCTTATACTGCCTTTTCTCGTGCTTCTTGCGAAATAGGTTGTAGTATTCAAAATGTTATAAAGAACATATAAAAACATCTCAGGTGTAGGCGCTTCTATTCTTACGAAATGCACCATTTTTGTAGGTGGTTCGATATTCACATGAGCATAGAGTCCTCTACCCTGTTCTCCTTCGGTACCCTCTTCTTCAGAGCCAACTTTTGTCATAGTCCCAGTTTCATATAATGCGTTGTGTTGCTCTTTATTAAGGAGATTATATGGCTCCAAGGTGTAGGTATATCCTTCAATAACCCGTGATTTTATAGAGAAAGTTTCACCTTTCTCTACTCCCGCTGCGCCATATGTTACTGTGTCTGGGTTGAGTGCCTCTTGAAGACCCCCAGAAATTTCATTGTAGAGATAATTTGGTGAGATTATACTCCAAGTATCTTTATCTTCCTCTTTCGCTTTGGTTATCTGATCTAATATTCTACATATATTCAATCCAGTCAATCTCTCAGCAGATGTGAATTTTTCTCCATTTATTCTTGCTCTAACAATTTCCTTTTCTGTCTCATTTCCTTTATCGTCTTTCACTTTAGTTCTAACAATAAACAATTCTGCTCTTTCTGGATCAGAACTTCTAGCTAACACTGGATCGACAACCTCTCTTAGTACAATCAAGCATATCTCGGGTCTTAGCTTCCTACTTTTCTCTACTTTATCTACAAAAAAATACTCCTTCATTAAATTCTCTTTTAGTTTTTTCCACGAATTTGATTTATTTTCCTGGCTATCCATTTTTATGCCTCCTTCGAAATTGATTTTAATGCAAATTCGTACGCATCTACCAAGTATTTTTCAATTGAGGAAAGTGAAGACACAGAGTACCAATTTTTTTCTTTTAAGTAATGGATCAAGCTCTCAACAAACTCTTTAACATATTTTTCAGCATCTTTTTTTTTGGCATACTCTTCTCTCATAGCCAGCTTATATATTTGGGCAGAAACAAATGTTTTTAATTCATCTTCTGGTAATCTCTGCTGAAGAGCTATTAAGATTGCATCTATAGCAGTTCTCATAAGCACAGTTCTTTTATAGGAGGAACCCCACACATTGCTATAAAGTTCCTTCCCTCTTTGCGCTATTTCTTCTATTTTCATCATCTCACCCCAAAAACAACTTTTTACTACATTAATGTTTCGGTTCCAATCGTTACTCTTAAGTTTGGTGAAATGAATAAAAGAAAAGATATTGTAACTTTGCACGCTAAAGTAACCTTTACGCTTATCAAGTTCATAAATTGCATTTAAGAATTGTCTTTTTTTAGCAAGTTCGCCAAAATCGCAAATAGTATGTATTTGGAGAGAAATTTCAAGTCTTGTCGGATTCTCATTAACAAATAGAGTATTGTAAGTTCGCAGAAGAGTATATGGAACTGTAAGTATAGATTTGCATCCATATCTCCTTACGAAATCCAAAATTTGTTTTGTGATATTTACCCTGTTGCTCTGCCTCACAGCCTCTTCTTTGCCCCCATACCGGTAAGGTACAACCAAGTACAATCCGTCGAAATCACCCAACCTAAATTGTACACGCTCTGTGATTGAGATCTCGGTCTCTATTGGGACATTACTAAAATTTCTTGCAAAGTAGGAAATATTAGCAAATATCTTATCGAAATAGAATATGGCAAATAAATAGTCCCCGGTTGGAGAGTATCCATGTTTACTCAGTAATCCTTCAATTAAATTTCGTTCAATAAGACAGAGGGGACAGATTTTCTTCTGTTCTCCAAACACTTTTCCTCTCTTCGAAAACTCTCTTGCTTGGAGAAAATAGTTCATTTTAGCTCTATATTCCAGAGTCGCTCGTGTACCACATAAGAAGCACATTTCCTCTTTGTCTTTAGGCGTTTCCTCAGTATCAAAAGTCTGCTGAAAATCTACAGAAATATTTTTTATAATCGTATCAAATATATTCAAGTTACTTCGTTGCTCTAATTGTTGATTCAGGAAATCATCACACTTTTTAAAAATTGATTCTATATCGTACATTTGATAATTTTCAAAAAGCTCTTTTGCTACATAAATCTTGAATTTCTGGGAACCAACCTGATCTCTGATTGATTTGATTTTTTCTCTCAACTGAGTATTTAAAATATCATTTATTTTTCGTTCTTCTTTTTTATTTGGTTGTTTCTTTAAAATAGTTTTAATATCATCATTTTTGTAAATGAAATATGTAATTACAGCTAATTTTTTCTGAAGCTCTCTATTTTGAGGCAAAGCAATGTTGACACCCTTCATGGCTTTCGGTATTTTCCTAATTATCTCACTTAAAATTATTTCTTTTTTCTCATCTATTGGCAGTGGAAAGTTCAGAATAGAACTATCATCAATTGATTGAAAGTCTATCCTTAAACTCAGAAAGTTTTCTTGCTCTTCTTCATTTCTGTTTAATTTCAACAACTCTTTAATGTTCGTGAGAAGGTGCTCTTTGATCTTCTCAGGCTCTGGGAGGATAATTTCTTTATGAATATAGAAAATTCCATCCTCAAATAATAAAAAAGGAATAGCGCCTTTCTCTTCGTAGTACTTTTTTAACGCTTTAAGAAGCTCTTTCCTTATGAGAAATTGTGGAAATTTAGGTATTTGAACCACATGAACATCATGATATTTAAGAGCATCGAATATTTTTAGGACATACAACTCATCTTTTGTTAGGCTTGCGATTTTATCCCCTAACCGTGAATAATCCGCCAGTCTCCCAAATTCTGTTCTATGCTCACTTGTCTCCATTCGAGTTTCATCTTTTAATTCCGTATTCTGTATTAACCAAGCAATTTCATTACAATCGACGCTATCGATTTCTGGGAAGAAATCCTTTATTTTGAAGTCATCATTTTCAAAATATTTTTTTATATTCTCTTTAGAATTACCACCCGATATTCCATATTTCCCTTCGAGATATTTTCCTATGTCATGGAGAGTAATAATAGATATAAGTAATTTCAACTCTTTGATATTGTTTTCCGATTCAGTATCCAGATGTTCATAAGAGTATATAGAACTTGCAGTAAACACTGCGTTGATTATGTGCGTGGGATAGCTTACAATATTCTCTTTTTTAGCAGAAACACTAACAGAGTTTTTAAACAAACTTGGAAGTACTTTGTCGCAATAGTCGTTTAAAATCCACTTTAACACTTCACTCATAATTTTTATAAATAGTATCCTTCTTTATAAACATTACTCCTATGTAATGTCAAGGAACATCGGTAATATTGGACAAAAGGAGAAATGATTCGGTGATTATGTGAAATTCGAATTATGCCAGTAACTCTTAAATTCTCTATCGTTCGAAAGAACCAGTAAGAAATTAATAAGCAAAAAATGTTACCATATCAAGTTGACTTTACATTATTTGAACTCTGTGTTTGTATCATCAACCAAGGCCTTGATCAACCAATTGTCAGGATGTTCATTGAGAACCCAGCGAATATCTCGGATTTACAAATCCAAAGCCCATGCTGTTTCTTTCTCCGAAGCCGGCATCTATCCCAAATTCAATAATTTTTCTTTGAACACTGTCCATGTAGCTCCACATAAATTCCCATAAACTTCCAGCAAAAGGATAGTCTTTTCCATTTATTGTTAGATTGCTATATACTGATTTTTTAAAAATAAATTGCTCAAACAAATCATATCTATATATTTCTGTTCCATAAAAATCATTGAATTTTTTAATCAAATTCTCGCTTAATTGTTTTAAAAAAGCCTCAAAACTATATTTTGGACGCCAATAAACATATCTTTTCTTCCTTTCTTCTTGTGGAATATTATAGCTATTATATCTTGCTTCTGGAATTCTTATTATTATAGGAGTTGAAGAGCAAATATGGACATTTCTTTTTGATATTTTAACTTCAAAAATTGAATATTCTTTAATTTTAAATTGCGTTTCTCCTATATTTACTATTTTACCTATTTCTAATTTTTCAGCAATTGAATTTATTAATTCCTTGCTTGGAGAAGAAATTATAAAATTTCTTATCCTACTACCTTCAAAGGGAAATATATTTGAAAAGCAAAAAAACTTGTATCCTTTCTTATCATGAATTGAATTAAATTTTTCTCTTATAAGACTATATACAAATCCCTGCAATTTATTATATGCATTATCTATTGCTTGCTTTTTCTCATCCTCTAACTTTATTATTACCCTCATTTTATCATTTCCTTAAATTCGATTGCATTTTTTAGCATTTTTGTGTTGTTGAATAAGCAATAAATTTCCTTATTCCTGCAAAATTCCAAGAGCTTTTTCAATTCTTCTTTGCTGTAATCATAGTTATATCCAGTTATTCCATGCAAACGGTAATATTTTATTTTTCCATAATAGCTTGGGCTTTTAAAAGGATCAACGCAGTGAATTAAATCAAAATTTTTGCAAATTTCTATAATTTTTTCCCTTCTCCAGTTTCCTCTTAATTCAATTGCATACAAAAACTTTCTTTCTATGCTTGAAAAAAATTGTTCAATGTTTCTTATGTTTTCAGCGCTTTCATGAAAGTTTGGAGGGCATTGAAAAACAATTATTTTTGCATCCAACTCTTTTGCAAATTCGCTAAATTTTTCCCATGCATCAAAAACTTCATTGCTAGGCTTGAAAAATCCATAATTATTGCTTTCTATTTTTAACTTTGCTTTCCTATAAGTAGGACTGTTTGGCAAATGAGTTATTGGTTGCCATGCCTTCATTGTATATTCAAAATTTTCCGGCTTTTCCTTGCGCCATTTTCTTGCTGTTTCTATTGAAGGCAATGAATAGAATGTTTTTTGTATCTCAACTACTTCAAATTTTTTAAAATACTCATCCTTTTTGCAGCAAAAACCACAGCATCCTACTTTTATCATTTCTCTAAATAATTCATAAGTGCTTCTAAATTTTTTGGATTGCTTGAAAAATGAATTCTTATTGGAGAAATAATTTTTTCCAGATACTCAGCAACTGAATTTTTTAAATCAACAAAATGGATTTCGCTTTTAAGAAAAGAATTTTCAAGCTCCTCATAAGATGAAAAAGTCCTGCCAGCTACTTCTACTTCCTCAAAATGTTGAAAAATAATATACCTTGCTATTTCCATAACTGGATTATTTTCAGCCTGCAAGGGACAATATGCTTTATTTATTTTCCTCTTTATTGTTTCAAAATCATCATGAATAAAAATTGCACTTTCTGGCTTACTTTTTGACATCTTTGCATCCATTCTTTCCTTTGCTTGCAGCGAGGAAATTAAGGGAGTATGAAGTGCAACAACTTTTTTCTTTCCTAATTTTCCAGAAACATCTCTTGCAAGCATGTGAGCATGCCTTTGATCCATTCCTCCAAGAGCAACATCAACATCTAAATAAAATATGTCCGCTACCTGCATAAGAGGATAAAAAAATTTTGATATATCCTTTTCTGCTTCCTCCTCCTTCCTCCCCATTATATCCATTGCTCTTTTAGCTCTTGCAAGAGTTGTTTCCTTAGCTATTTTAATTACTGTCTTCCAGTATTCGCTATCCCTTACCATTTCACTTGCATAAACATATTTAACCTTATTTATTCCCATTGCAAGAAATGCATCTTTTATATATTCCCCACAAATTTTGATTGCTTGCAAATCGCCATTTAGCTTGTCATTTATCCAAGCATGCCAGTCAGCGAGCAGAATATAAAAATCAAATCCAGCATCGACCAAATCTTTAATTTTATCAGCACACATAAGCCAGCCAAGATGAACTAAACCAGATGGCTCAAAACCAATATAGCCCTTTTTATCCTCCTTTTTAACAATTTTTTCTAATTCCTCAATCGTTACTACTTCCTTCAGGTTTCTTTTTATTTTTTCAATCATAAAGGTATAGTAAAATTTATATTAAATTTTATCCAAGATATTTGCATATTTTTCCATTCTTATTTTATTTCCTTCGCTTTGAACAAGCCATGTCATCCAACAAATTTCTATCGCTTTATATCCACAAATTGATGCAATTTCCTCCGCCTTTTTTATAAATTCCAAATCATTTTCAACTGCATCATATCCTGCTTTCTCCAGTATTTCATTTATAACTCTTTTAACAATTTTATCTGGCATTACTGTATCTACTCCTCCCATCATTCTTAAATATTGAAAAGTAACTAGTCCAACACCCTTTATTTTTCCTATTTCATCTTCCTTCCATTTTTCAACATTTGCATTCTTTGCCCATTTTCTTAAAGCTTCTCTATCATCATTGCTTAATTTTGAAAGATAGAAAGATATGTTTTTTGCAGTATTCCAGCTCCTTTCATTTTTCCATATCTTTTTCACCTCCTCTATATCTGCTTCAGCAAGCTCTTTCAATTTTTTAATTTTTCCGCTCCTTACAAATTTTTCATCAAATTCAAAAACTTTTGGAACAACAGCGTTGAAATAATTTAAGCCAAGAGAAGTAAAGCAAGCATCAACAATCATCAAAACAACACTACCATGCCATCTCTCTGTTTTAAGGCATCTCTCACAATGCTCTCTCAGCCCACAAACCTTTCGCATGTATTCATCAACAATCCTTTTCAACTCTTCTCTACCCACAGTGGACCGGGCGGGATTTGAACCCGCGACCTCCACCATGCCAAGGTGGCGATCTTCCAGCTGATCTACCGGCCCATAAGGATAATTATTTCATTTTAAATTTTTTTATTTCTTCTTTAATTATTCTTATTGCATCTTTTTTAAATTCTTCAGCCCTGTCCTTCTCTATGCTTGCTTGAGCAATTGTTCTTTTTCCTCCTCCTTTTTGCGAGAGAGTTTTTACAATTTTTGAACAATCTAATGAGATGTCTGGGGAGCATGCAAGCGTTATTATTGCATTTTCTTCTTTAATGCTTGCTGAAACAACAACCGCTTTTTCTTTAGTAAGTTCTTTTATTGAAGAAGGCACAAGTTCATTCTGATTTATTATCTTTATTCCCTCATAAAATTCCGCATTTTCCTCACTTATTTTTTCTTTAAGCTTCCTCAATTCTTTCCTTAGCTCCTTTATTTCTTTTTCCATTTCCTCAACTGCTGAAACAATTTTATCCTGCTGCAGATTAAGCCCTTCAGCCAATTTCCTTATAATTTCCTCCTGCTTTTGAATATATTCTATCGCTCTTTCGCCCGCACAAAATCTTATTCTCTCCACTCCATCCTGAACTCTTTCAATTCCTATTATTTTAATCAATCCGGCTTCTCTTGTATTATCAATATGCATTCCTCCACATGCCTCCGCTTCTATGCCAGGAATTTCAACAACCCTTATAACACTGCTTTTAGGAGCCCCTCCTTGATATAATCTCATTCCATATTTCTTCTCCGCCTCATTTCTTTCATAAAAATATTTTTTGACTTCTATCCCTTTCCTTACCACTTCATTTGCCCTTTTTTCTATTTCCCTCGCTTCTTCCACACTTATTCTCTTATAATGAGTTATATCAAGCCTTGCCTCATTTTCATCAAGCTCACTTCCTGCCTGCCATACATGCTCCCCCAAAGTTATGCGAGATGCGTGATTTATTATATGCGTTGCAGTGTGATGTATCATCATTGCATATCTCCTTTCCCAGTCAATTATTCCCTTCACTTCCCCTTCCCCTATTTCTCCATCTATATAATGCAAGATTGCATCTCCTGCCTTTTCCGCCTTTATAACTCTTGCCTTCTTCCCATTCTGAATTAAATAGCCAGTATCGCTTTTTTCTCCCCCTCCTTCTGGATAAAAAAGAGTTTTATCAAGAATTACAAAATTCTCTCCTTTATAAATAACTTTTGCATTAAACTCTTTTTCATAAGGCATTTCATAGTAAATTTTTGATGTATTATATGGATAAGTTCTCTCCTCCTTTTTTTCTTCTCTGCTTTTTAAATGCCTTTCCACAATCATTGATTCAAATTTCTCGGGAATTTCAACATCTATTATTTCTTTCACAATTTCTGGATGAATTCCATGTGAATCATAAAGTTCAACAAGCTCTTCAACCCCAACTTTCTTATATCTTGATAAAATTGCCTTTCCTCTTTCAATTATTGAATTAAATTTATCTTCCTCAATTTCGATTATTTCTTTTATCCTGCTCCTTGAATTCTTCAATTCTGGAAAATCTCTCCCCATTTCATCTATATGAAGAGAAACAACATCAAATAGCCCTTCAAAACCAATTTTTTTCATGAAGCGAAGAGCTCTCCTTATAATAAGTCTTGCAAGATATCCAGCACCTGAATTTGAAGGAACTATTCCATCAGCTAACATAAAAGCGATACACCGAGCGTGGTCTGCAATTGCATATACCTCTTCTTTGCTCTTAATTTTTGCCTCACTATCAATTCTATCAACTGCATATTTAAATATTGCATCATAAACCGTTTTACTTCCATTGGTTAGCCATACAAGCCTTTCCAGTCCATAGCCAGTATCAACAACTCTAATGGGCATTTTCGAATATCTCGCTCCTTTAATTAAAAACTCTCCTTTCTCATCTTCTCTCAGATTCATAAACACGAGTGTCGCAACCTCAAGCCCCCCGCAAAGCACTTCGAGGCAGGCGCCAGCATTCCCGCCACCCGCCCACTCCCCTTCCTTATATATTACCTCTTCTATGCCAACTTCTCTCATAAAGTTGTTGCAGTATTCAACCGTTTCCTCTGTCCAATAAATTTTTTCATGATTGTTGAAAGCGTGATGACCCATCATTTCAAAAAGGGTAAGATGGCGACCGCTTTTACCAACTTCCTCTAAATCATTTAACCTTATGCTTGGCTGAGAAATAACAAGAGGGTTTGCTGGTGGCTTGCTTATTCCACTTGTTACATGTGGCTGAAAATTTGCTATGGAAGCAATTGTTAGGTATATATCATCCCTCCACCTTGCAACAACTGGATAGCGGGCAATTATTTCATGCCCGTTTTCCTCAAAAAAAGAAAGGAATTTTTTTCTCATGCTATGCAAATCATTTTTTCTTCCAATCGGATTTCCTATAAAAGAATAGCTAACACACGGAGCATCACCGCATAACTCTTCATTTCCTCTTGTCCAGAAAAATGAGCCACATTTCTTGCATTTTCTTCTTTCAAAACCTTCTCGCTTGAAGAATTCCAGTTGAAGCATTTTTTCTAATTCAGGATGCATTGTATAATAAAGGAAGATATATATTTATTTTTGATTTCGAAAAAATGCTTAAATTGCAAAAAAGTTTATTTTATGGAAGGAAAATTTGATATCAGAAATATTAAGAAATGGAATACTGCTATATTTTTCTATATTTTACTGCCTCTGGATTCAGGCATTGAGGAGGTATTTTTCCATTTAAAGCAGAAAGAACATTCTCTGCAACCATTATTGCCATCCTTGAACGTGTTTCATAAGATGCAGAGCCAACATGAGGGGCAAGGACAACATTTTTCAATGAAAGAATTTCATCGCTTACCTCTGGCTCATTTTCATAAACATCTAAAGCTGCGCCTCCTATCCATCCTTCCTTGAGTGCTTTTATCAATGCTTTTTCATCTATGCACTTGCCACGAGATGTATTTATAAGATATGCTGTTTTTTTCATCATTTTTAACTCCTTTTCTCCTATTATATGATATGTTTCCTTAGTTAAAGGAAGATGAAGTGAGACAAAGTCAGATTCTTCAAGCAATTCTTTTAGACTGACAAAATTTGCTCCAGTTTCCTTTTCAAATTCCTCATCTCTTTTCCTGCTATAATATAAAATTTTCATTGAAAAGCCACTTGCACGCCTTGCAAAAGCCTTACCTATCCTCCCCAAGCCTATCACGCCAAGAGTTTTCCCGTATATATCTCTTCCAAGAAGAAGCATTGGAGCCCATCCTTTAAACTTTTTCTGCCTCATGAACTCATCTCCTTCAACAATTCTTCTTGCAATTGCCATCATCAAAGCCCAGGCTAAATCTGCAACAGTTTCGGTAAGCACACCAGGTGTGTTTGTTACAAATATCCCTCTTTTTGTTGCCTCAGCAATATCTATATTATCAATTCCAACCGCATAGTTTGCTATTACTTTAAGATTTTTTCCATTTTCCATAACTTCAGCATCTATTTTATCTGTGAGCAGGCATATCAAAGCATCCTTTCCCCTCACTCCTTCTATAATCTCTTCCTTGCTTGGAGGAGTATCCCCTTCATATATCTCAATCTCATGTCCTTTAAGCAATTCCATTCCTTCATCTGGCAGGCGCCTTGTGATGAATATTTTCGCCATGGTTATATATCAGCCATTTTTAAAAAATACTCATGAATTCTTGTATCACCTGTAAGTTCTGGATGGAAAGAAAGAGCAAGCATATTTTTCTGCTTTGCCATCACTATATAATCATTAAATTTTGCCATAATTTCAACACCCCTTCCAGCTTTTTCTATTAAAGGGGCTCTTATAAAAATGCAATTGAACTCTCCTATCCTCTCTATATTCAACTTTGCCTCAAAACTATCCTTTTGTCTTCCAAAGGCATTTCTCCTTACCCATATATCCATAAGCCCGAGAGTTTCTACTTCCTCATTTTTCCCAATAATTATGCATCCAGCACATGTTCCCATAACTGGCTTTCCAATGCCTGCAAAATTTTTAATTTCTTCCGCAACCCCACTTTTAATCATCAACTTGCTTATTGTAGTGCTCTCCCCTCCAGGAATAATCAATGCATCAGCCTCCCTTACTTCCTCCCTTTTAATAGTTGCAAAGGCATATCCCTCTCCAATTCTTTCAATTGCTTTATTTGCTATTTCAACATGCTCTTCAACATCCCCCTGAAAGGAAAGAACAGCAACTTTCATAACCCTCTTATCTGCATTTTCTCAGCAAGTCTGTCTATTTCCTCTCCCCTCATTGCCTCTCCAAGTCCTTTAGAAACATTTGCAACAACGCTTGCATCCCGCCAATTATTTACCGCTTCAACTATAGCCATTGCATAAGCCCTTGGATTTGATGATTTAAATATTCCTGAGCCAACAAAGACACCATCTGCCCCAAGATGCATCATCAAGGCTGCGTCTGCTGGCGTGGCTATGCCGCCCGCGGCAAAATTCACAACTGGAAGTCTGCCGAGCTTTTTTATTTCATTTAGAATTTCATAAATTCCTTTTTTGATTTCCTCAAGAGTATATCCTTCATATATTTCAACATCTCCATAGCTTATGCCATCCTTCGCAACTTCCTCGCCGAGCTTAAGGTAAGCAAGCGAATATTTTTCAGCGAGAGATGAAATTTCTTCTTTTCCCATCCTCTTTAATTTATTTATTGAAAAATTTATTATCCTCATGTGCTTCACTGCTTCAACAACATTTCCAGTGCCAGCTTCCCCTTTTGTTCTTATCATTGCAGCTCCTTCCCATATTCTCCTGCAAGCCTCGCCAAGGCTTCTTGCTCCGCAGACAAAAGGCACTTTAAATTTTCTTTTATCTATATGGAAGAAATTATCCGCGGGTGTTAAAACCTCGCTTTCATCAATCATATCAACACCTATTGCTTCGAGAGCGTTTGCCTCCATTATATGCCCTATTCTGCACTTTGCCATTACTGGAATTGTTACTGCATCCATTATTTCCTCTATTTTTTGCGGATCAGCCATTCTTGCAACCCCTCCACTTGCCCTTATATCAGCAGGCACTTTATGCAATGCCATAACTGCAACCGCTCCAGCTTCTTCAGCAATCATTGCCTGCTCCGCATTGGTTACATCCATGATTACTCCTCCTTTCTGCATTTTTGCAAATCCTCTCTTTACCAGCTCACTTCCGAACCTTAGCTTCTCCAATTCCATGCTTCTATAAAATGATTGTATATAAATTCTTTTAGCAAAAGTCTGGCAAGCATTTATCTAAAAATATAGATTTCCTTTTATAGCCATTTTATAGATCCATGCGGTATTATGCTTCTGTTGCCCGCCAGAATTACCCGCCGAAGTATAAAATCCGCTCCTTATTCTCAGCAAATGAGAATGTAAAAATACTTCGTGTAGCACAGTAAAACAGATTGCCAACATTTTTTTATTCATGTTTTTCCTCCATATTTTTAGTAAATATATTTTTCCAAAATATTTAAATTTTCATCCAAATCCTAGGTGCTGTTAAATTTAGCATTGCAGCACCTCCTACAACGCTACTATAAATCTTTCATATTCATTATCCATTGTTATCCCTCTACAATAAAAAACTGGAGTTATTGGATAAACTCTGATGGCTCTATCAAATTATAATAGAAAACATAAATGGAAAACCAGAGCTTCACATGTTTTATTTTCCATCTCTTGCTTGGAAAATAGTTATCAAAATGTTCTATCTTTTAAG
>JACIWB010000015.1 GCA_014361245.1 Thermoplasmatales archaeon
GGTCCACTCAATATAGAGGGGAAAAAACAATATGCTCTAATAGTCATTGATGGTAATTCAAGATTACACTGTAACATTTATGATAGAATAAAAACAGAAGATGTGACCCATTCTTTGAAAGAAACTATTGAAAAATGGTGTAAGAAAGAAGGTATAGAAGTTGAATATACTCCTCCCTATTATCCACAAGCAAAAGGAAAGATTGAAAGAGCCATAAGAACTTTCAATGAAGAATTTCTGAAATTGAAGAAAGTTTTTGAAAATGTTCTTTTATTACTTCAGGAATTTATTGAATGGTTTAACAATCATAGATACCACATGGGTATCCATGATTATCCTGCCAATGTATATTTTTCAAAAAATGTTACCGATGTTACTTGACAATACAACATCAATAAATATTTTTAACTGTGAAGAATTACAAATGTGGATAAAAAATTAAAGCTGAATTGCTCGCTTGATAACCTTCTTGAAGGAGGAATAGAACACGGGATTATAACGGAAATATATGGAGAAGGAGGAACAGGAAAAACAAATATTTGCATTCAAGCATCGAAAAGCTGCACAGCGGAGGGTAAAAAAGTTGTTTATATAGATACAGAAGGGATATCTAAAGAAAGATTGATTCAGATTATTAAAGAAAAAAAATTGCTCGAAAAAATTCTATTCTTTTCACCTTTTTCGATGAGGGAACAGGAAGAAATGATAACAAAGGCATTAAAAATAGATTCTGGTTTGATAATTCTGGATAGCGCAAACCTGTTCTACAGGCTTGAGATGGCAGATGATGAAGCAAAAGCAACTCGCTCCTTAACAAACCAATTGATAAAATTACAGATTGAAGCAAGAAAAAAAGATATACCTGTTATAATAACAAGCCAGGTTTATTCTGTGGGCGAGGAAGTTAAGCCATTTGCTGGAAGAAGCATGGATCATATAGCAAAAACAATAATAATGCTCGAAAAAGCGGGGAACAAAAACGGAAAGGAAATAAGAAAGGCAACCATAGTGAAACACAGAAGCCTACCCGAAGGTAAAAGCGCAATATTTTTAATTACGCAGGATGGAATTGAATAGAAAAATTTATTTTATTTTCAAATATTAATTTCATGAGGAAAATTCTATTGTTTTCGATAGCTTTGCTTGGAATAATATGCTTATATTTTATTTCATTTCTAGATAAACCCGTTGAAATAAATCCTGATGAATTTTACAAATATAACGGAGAAAAAGTAAAAGTTAGAGGAATTGTGAAAAATAAGATAGGGAGTTTATTAGAGATTACCAACTATGAAGTAAGAGGTAAAATTTTTTATGAAAAAAATGATGAAATTAATTACGGGGACGAGATAGAAGCAGTTGGGAGGATAGGGGAATATGGTGGTGAATTTATTCTTTATGCAAATTCTTTAAAAATTTGTAAGAAATGGGATGAAGATACAATATCCTTGCCATATCTTCTTGAAAACTATGAGAAATATTTAAATTCAAATGTTAATGTTACCGGATATATTTATTCGACTACAAAAAGTTATTTTTATCTTACAGATGATTTAATTGAATACAAAATAAAAGTATATTGTGATAACCTATCATTGAGTAAGGATGATAAAGTTTTTGTAAAGGGCTTTTTCTATTATGATGCCTCGCAAGCCTCTTTTTTCATAAAAGTAAATCAGCCATATCATGAGGTAGGAAAATATGAATGATTTTCTCATGGTTATCCTTTTTTCATTAATAGGCTCCTCTGCAGGCATAATAACCGGGCTGGTGCCGGGATTGCACACAAACAACATAGCGATACTGATGTTATTTCTCTCTTCTTTTATGGGAGATGAATTTGCTATTTATTTATGTGTGCTGATTGTAGCGGCTGCAACTTCCCATACCTTTTTGAATATCATTCCATCTACTTTTATAGGAGCACCAGATGAAGATAAGGCATTAATTGCCTTGCCAGCCCATTCGATGCTTATGGAAGGGAGGGGATATGAAGCAATTGAAATATCTGCATATTCGAGCTTGCTATCTATTATATTTTGCCTGATTCTTATTTATCCATTTAAATTTATCCTTACCAATCCTCTGAACCTATACTACATAATTAAAGACATTACCCCATGGATTCTAATCTGTATATCAATAATAGTAGTTTTTACAAATAAAAACTTTATTTCTGCATTGCTAATATTTTTAATTTCTGGTCTCCTGGGGCTTGTAATATGGGATATGAACTCTTCATTTCTTATAAAATCATCTCCTATTTTTCCAGCATTGCTCGGACTGTTCGGTGTGCCAGCATTAATTTATTCATATGAAACAAATGTTCCAGAGCAAATAATCGAAACTAAAAAGAGAAATATAGGGAAAAGGGGGATATTTGAAGGAGCAATTGCTGGCGGCTTTGTATCGATTTTGCCTGGCATAAGCTCCGCTGTTGCAACAACAATAGTGATGACAATTAAAAAAGAGAGAAGCAAGGAGGAAATCGTATCCCTTCTCTCCGCCACAAACACCTCCACAAATTTTTTTGTGATATCCGCACTTTTTCTTATTTTAAAAGCAAGAAGTGGTTTTGCAATCGCTTTAAAGGAACTTATTTATGTTGAAAGATGGGAAGGGATTATATTTCCCTACCCAATGAATCTGTTTCTGATTGCTGTTATAATTTCTGCTGTAATTTCATACTTTGCAACATTGTATTTAGGAGAAAAATTCGCAGTTGGTTTATCTGAAATTTCTTATAATCTTCTTCTAAAAATATCCCTGCTTATAATAGTGGGAATGGTTATAATATCGGATGGATGGAAGGGGGTTATAATTCTGATAGCATCCTCTTCCATAGGAATGCTATGTCTTGAATTAAAAGTTAGGAGGAGTGTGTGCATGGGGGTTTTAATGGTTCCTGTAATAATATCTCTCATGAGAATATGATTTTTTTTATCTCTTCCATGAAATCATCAATTTCAATTCCTTTTTTCTTCGCATATAAAATTGCTGCAACTTCAGGATAAATCTCCATATTTCTGCTCAAATCTTCTATTTCCTCTATTATTTTTTTACTTCCTATATTTAAATTTTTTTCTATTTTATGAATAACTCTTGAGAAAATATCTCCTTCATATTCCTGAATTTTATTTTCATCGAATTTAAATCCAAGGGGTATTTCAACTTCTTTGTAATTAAAATTAGGTCTTATCATATTTTCTTCTATTTTTATGTAATTTTTCTCAAGTCCTTTTTCTATTATTTTTTTACCTTCTTTTGGGGTCATCCATCCCATTTCAAATGATAAAATATTGAAAACATCTTCTTCTTTTAGTTTATCTCCTCTCTTATTGAACAAAAAAGCAAATAATATTTTTAAATCATCCATTATTTTACCCTCCTTATGAAATCACCCGATAACTTCCATATTTGAAGCTCGCAATCGCAATCCAAATCTTTTTCAGTAACTACCCCCGCAAACTTATATTTTTTCGCTTTCTCAATTTCATCGAAAATAAATACTTCATTTTCAATTGTATTTTTTATTTCCTCAAGATATTTTTCATCAAAAGAGCGGATTGTTATTTTTTCAATACCGCATACCACTAAATCTAAAATATCATTTAAATCTCTTGGAAATGTATCAACCCATATTTTTTTACCAATCGATTTATACAATTTTAAATTTGGCGAACCCTTTTTTCCGTCCATATCAATTATATAAACCGTCCCATATTTTTCTATAAGCTCTTCGATCAATTCAACTCTCTCTTTTTTCTTCCATATTTTATTCTCCCTCCTTATTTTCCCTCTTCTTATAGTAACAGCAGGGATTTCCTCCATCAATCAAAATTATTATATCCTATTTATTTTTTCTTGTGCTCGCAAAAATAATCGTGCGCGGGGTGGTGCAGGGCGTGGGCTTCCGTCCTTTTGTTTATAGAATTGCGAAAAGTTGCGGACTGCGAGGATATGTTTTAAACTTAGGGCATGGGGGGGTTGAAATAGAGGTTGAGGGCGACAAAAGAAGGATTGATGAGTTTATCTTTCTTTTAAGGGAGAAAAAGCCGCCGATGGCTGAAATTGAGGCAATTGAAATCAGGTATGGAAAGGAGAAAAATTATAAGGATTTTGAGATAAAAAGAAGCAGGGAAAAGGACAAATCGCATCTATCATCCTCTCTTCCTCCTGATATTGCAATATGTGAGGATTGTGTTTCGGATATTGAAAGAGATGAAAGAAGAAGAAACTATTTTTTTACAACATGCACAAATTGTGGGCCAAGATTTACAATAACAAGAAAACTGCCTTATGATAGAAAAAACACGACAATGGACGAATTTGAAATGTGCAAGGATTGCAAAAAGGAATATGAAAATCCATTTGACAGAAGGTATCATGCCCAAACGAATGCATGCAGAAAATGTGGTCCAAAAATATTTTTTAAGGGAAAAGGAATTTTTAAGGAAGGAGAAGAAGCCATATGGGAAGCATGTAAAATGCTTCTGGATGGCAGAATAGTTGCCATAAAAGGGCTTGGTGGATATCATCTTTCATGTATAGCTGAAAAAAATGCTGTATTAAGGCTTAGGAAATTGCTTGGAAGAAATGAAAAACCATTTGCTCTGATGGTAAAGGATGAAAAAATGGCGGGAGAGATATGCCATTTAAAAAAAGAGGAAGAAAAAATTTTGAAAAGTTATGCTCGTCCTATTTTGCTGCTGGAAAAGAAAAAGGAATTGCCATATGTTGCGCCAAAACTTCATAACTATGGAGTAATGCTTCCTTATACTGGCTTGCATTATCTTATTTTCAAAAAAATAAACAAACCTTTGATAATGACCTCAGCAAATCTTCCAGGAAAACCAATAATAAAGGATGATGATGAAATACTGAAGATTGGAGCGGATTCTATTTTATATTACAACAGGAAAATTCACCAGAGAAGCGATGATTCAATAATAAAATTAATCGGGAAAAAAGCGGTTTTTATAAGGAGGAGCAGAGGATATGTCCCTCTCCCAATAAATTTAAATTTTAAATCAGCAAATATCATGGCGCTGGGAGCGGAGGAAAATGTCACTGCATGTTTTTTAAAAGATAAGCATGCTTTTCTCACCCAGCATATAGGAAATCTAAATCACTATGAAACTTTTGAATTTTTAAAAGAAGTGGTTGAACATTTTTCAAAAATTTTGAAATTCGTGCCAGATGCAATAGCATGTGACATGCATCCGAATTTTATCACAACAAGATATGCTGAAGAAATGGCAAAAGATTTGCCCGTTTTTAGAATACAACATCATCATGCACATGTCGCAAAAGCGATGGTGGAAAATGGGATAGAGGAGGCAATAGGTATTGCAATAGATGGATTTGGTTATGGCGAGGATAAAAATGCATGGGGGGGAGAAATAATATATTCAACAATAGAAGAATATGAGAGAATTGGACATCTTCGCTATTATCCAATGCCAGGTGGAGATTTAGCAACTAAATATCCTTTAAGAATGCTATGCGGGATTTTAGGAAAGGAAATAGAAGATTTTGTTTATGAAAGGAGAAAATTTTTCCCTTACGGCGAGAGGGAAATTAAATTGATTTTCAGGCAGATGAAAAGCTCAATAAAAACGAGCAGTTGCGGACGAGTTTTGGATGCAATTTCTGCATTGCTTGATATATGCCATTTAATGAGCTATGAAGGAGAGCCAGCAATGAAGCTCGAAAGCATTGCAAGAAATGGAAAGAATGTTCTTAAAATTGAGCCAGTTATAAAAAATGGAATAATAGAAACAAAGGAAATTTTTTTAAATATTTTTGAAAACATGAAAAAAAGGAAGGAAGATTTGGCTTACTCTGCGGAGCAATATATAGCAGATTCTCTTGCAACCCTTGCAATTGAAAAAGCGAATGAAAAAGGAACAAAAAATATTGTGCTTGCGGGAGGATGTGCATATAATGAGCATATTTCAACAGAAATAGAGAAAAAGGTAAAAAGGGAAGGATATAAATTCTTTATAAACAGCATGTTACCATGTGGAGATGGAGGAATTTCATTTGGGCAGGCAGTGATTGCAAATAAAATTTTGAAAAATTAGAGAATTTCTGCTATTGTGGTATATATAAATATTTTTTTTCAAAATCAACAACTACATGCTTTTTGCCTTTACTAATTATTCTATGTCCTTCTTTTTCCAGAATTTCCTTTTGGGCTTCTACTCCACCAAGAAATTTTTCGTTTATTACACCACCCCCTTTTAATGTGCGCCAGTAAAAGGTTATCTTCTTCTTTCCTTCATTAGCCATTTCTGCTGCTGTCTCTGCCGCAATGCGGGCAAAAATCCCTGTGGTTATCGGACAGGCAATTGTGGCACAGTGTTTCTTAGCAAGTATCTTGCGGATTTCATTAATAGTAATAAGCTTTCCTTCAGGAACCTTCTTCATTATCTCATCTACTTCAATTGGTGCTGGTATTACTACTGTATCACCTAATTTCCCCTCCCAATCTATCTACCAGTTTTTCCTGCCAACTTTTTTTAGCCATTTTTTGCCTAATGCTAACTATCCCTTATTTAAATAATTCATTATTTACATCCTCAAGTCGGCATTATTGCTTTGAGGATGTTTTTTAATGCCCATTTATACATGGAGCCCTATCATAATTAGTGGCTTCTCCTTGCAATAAACCAAGAAGCTATTGACAAATCTTATTACATCTATTGCCATGCAACGCCTGTATTTTCTGGAATTAGTAAATAATTGGGCAAATTTATGATACCATCTGCCATGCTTCATTATTCTGCATAGTAAAGAATTATGGCAATCAGTTTAATTTCTATCTTTTTCTTGTCCCAGCAAAAGATATTTTTTTCTAACTAATTCTATTAGTTAGTGTGGCATTTCTTATTTTTTAAATTTTCAAATTCTTGATAGTGCCGCTGCCGCAATTTAAGAAATTCCCAAATAATTATTAAATAAAAAGAGTTTATTTGTCATGATTTTGAAAGACGAGAAAAAACTCGACCTTTCTTACATACCAGATAAGATTCTTTGCAGGGATGAAGAAATAAAAAGGATAAAATATTTGATTAAAAGCGGGAAAGTGTTGATAAGTGGCGGCGTGGGCACAGGAAAAACAATGATTGCCAGATATATTGGAGGAGATGCATATGTAAATTGTTATATCAATAGAACGGAGCATAGAATTTTGGAAGAAATTTTAAAGCAGATAAAACCGAGGTTTAATCCATCGGGTTTGCCAACTCAAAAATTATGGAATGAAATTGATGGAAAAAGAATAATTATTGATGAAATCGATGGGATGGATATAAATGAGCTTAAACATTTTGCATATACCCTTTCAAGGCAGAAAGAATTAGGCAAAAAAATAGGGTATATAGCAATTACAAGGAGTTATGTAATTTTAAAACAGATGCTTGATGAAGCCACATGGAGTACTTTTGCTCAAAACTCGGTTGTTGAGCTAAAACCATATTCATGGGAACAGATGAGAGAAATATTGTTTTACAGGGCTGAGGAAAGTTTGAATAGAAATTGCTATGATGATGAAACCATATCTTTTATAGCAGACATAGCTATACGCTCAGTTGGACATGCAAGAACCGGTGTATTGCTTCTTTTAAATTCTTCCTTAATAGCGGATGCAAAAATGCACAAAAAAATTGAAGTGGAAGATGTAAGGGAGGCAAACAGAGAAGAAAACTTTTTTGAATTAGATATCATGGAAAAAGAAGAGCTTTTATTGCTTCTGAGTGTTGCAGATGCCTGTAAAAATAAAGCTTATGTCAGTTATGATGAAATAAAGGAAAAACTGGCTTTAAGAATTGAACAATATGGTTTAGAAATCAATGAAAAAAAATTTGAAAAAATATTTAAAAAACTTTTAAGCAACGATTTAATAAACGAAGGTAAATACGGATACACAATTCTCAATTTCCCAGCAAATTTATTAATTAAAGAAATTGAAAAAATTATTTAGAAATAAAATTCTTTATCTCTTTGCATACTTCTTCGGGCATTTTTTCAAGAATTGTTTCAAGATGAAGCCTTTCAAAAAACATTGCATCATTTCTATAATATTTAATCATATTCTGTCTTGTCAATATCCTGAAATGAAATGGAAATTCTTTTCCCATATCAATAAAAACCGCAAGATTGAAACTATTTCTCTTTATGCTTGAATAATAAGATAATATTTTATTTATAGCCACTGCAAGTTTTTTAATTGCGGTAGAAAAATCCTCCTTGCAAAATCCAAAAACTTCATTAAATCCAAATGGAGCAAATGGAACAAATAAATAAAAGCTGTTTATTTCTCCGATAAATCTTTCTCCATTAATTTCTTCTTCAACATAAGAAAAAAATTTTTCCCTATTTTTTATTATTTTATCCATATAGGTTGTCGGATACTCACTCAAAATTATTTGCGTATGAGGATGCAGGATGCTGGCGCCAGCGGGCATCATGTAGTTCCAGTTAATTGAGACATATCTTGCTTTACCATCATAAAATCTTCTGATATATTCCGAGCAGAGTGAAAAATTGCTTTCGAGTAAATCAGTGGAGAATTCTTCTGGCTTTATATAATGATTTTTGAAGGCACATACGCCACTATATTTTGAATATGGATTTATGTTTGGAAAAAGAAAAGAGTGGGAATTTTCCATAAATCCGAAATCAAATTTTGCGAGCTTATCTCTTGAACAAAAAATACAATCTCTTTCTATTATTTCTTTAAAATCCTCTTGTTTCGATATTTCAAGCCCCGCTCTATTCATTATTCTGCAATTTCTTTCCCATACCTCATCCTTTCTTATCTCCACCCCATTTTCCTTGAATTTATCAAACATGAGCTATATTCTCAGCAATATTTTTAATTTTTTTGGCAAATCATCAATTTTTCCCTGCCTTAAAAGCAATGCAGAATTTACACATAAATCAACTATTTTTTTAAAAAGCTCTCCTCCATATTCTTTTTTTGCAAGAGATGGTGAGCCAATATAGGCATCTTTCGCTCCAATTTCCTCAAATGTTTTAAAAAAATCCAGGGCGTGCATCTTTATTTTTGCATCTTTTATCTTATAATCCTTTACCAATTCTGAAAATAAATACAATGCAAGAGAAGTTTCTTTAAAATCCGCATGAACTTCGTATTCATTTTCCTCAAATAATTTTCCGCTAAAATATGCAACTGAAATTGGCTCACATGCTGTTATGCCCATTTTTCTTGCTTTTTTAATTGCTTTATGAATTGCTTTTATATGTAAAACATCCATGTGAAAGTTAAAAATTAAAAAATATCTGAAATTACTTCTCGAAAAAGATAAGAAAATATCAATAAGCAAGTTATATAAATTTTTCCATTTAATATTTATTGTTCCAGGAAAATTTTTTGCATATCTACAAACACCCAGTGGCAAGGATGGCAAGGAAAAAAATTCTATATCCCTTTTCTTCATTTCTTCCATTACCGCCTCCTCAACTTTTTTTGAGATAAGTAAATCTGTTGCAACTGGCAAGTGAGGACCATGGGCTTCAAGAGGACTTATTGAGATAAAAATGATGGCATCTCTGTTTATCTTATCTATTTCCTTCCAGCTCATTTCTTCTATTTTCATAACCTTATATTATAAATTTATAAATGTTTTTTTCTTTACTATTGATGAATATACTGCTTGGTATAGGAAATGAAATGAATGGCGATGACGGTATTGGCATATATGTTGCAAAAAAAATAAAGGGCAATGAATGGAAAGCCATAAATTGTGCAACAGTTCCGGAGAATTTTTTTGGTGAAATAATAAGAAGCAAACCAGAAAAAATTATTATGGTTGATGCCGCTGACATGGGTCTTAAACACGGAGAGGTGAGAAGGATAAGGAGAGAAAAAATAGGAAAGGCATCCTTTTCCACTCATTCAATTCCTCTTTCAATTTTTATATCCAATCTACAGAAAGAAATAGGAGCGGAAATAATAATCGTAGGAATTCAGCCAAAGAAAATGTATGGAAAAATGAGCAAGGAGGTTAAAAGCTCTGCAAATAAACTTATAAAAATCATCAAGGAAGGAAGAATAGATGAAATTGAGGAGTTATAAAAAAATTTTATATTTCTTAAGCTATACATTATAATGAAGGTTTTAGTGATAGGTGGAGGGGCAAGAGAGCATGCTATCTGTATTGCTTTAAAGAATAGCGATGCTGAAATCTATTCTGTTATGAAAAACTCTAACCCTGGAATAAAGAGAATTGCAAAAGATTATTTTTTACATGATGAGTGTGATGCAGAAAAAGTTGTCTCATATGCCATTTCAAAAAATATAGAGCTTGCGGTAGTCGGACCTGAGGCGCCTCTCCAGGCGGGCGTTACAAATTTGCTTATGAAAAATGAAATTGCTGTTGCATCTCCTTTAAGGGAGGCGGCGGAAATAGAAACAGATAAGGAATTCATGAGGAGGTTGATGAAAAAATACAGGGTAAGGGGAAATGTTGAATTTGGTGCATTTTCCGATGCAAAATCTGCAGAGAAATTTATAAATGAGTTGCAGGGAAATGTTGCAGTAAAGCCAGTTGGACTTACTGGAGGAAAAGGTGTAAGGGTTTATGGCTTTCATTTTGATAGTGCAATTGAGGCAAATGAATATGCAAAGGAAATTATATCTAAAAAGATAGGTGGTAAAAGTAGGGTTTTGATAGAGGAAAGAATGATTGGAGAGGAGTTTACACTGCAGGCATTCTGCGATGGAAAAAATATTTTTCCAATGCCAGTTGTGCAGGATTATAAAAGACTTTTACCAAATGACGAAGGGCCAAATACAGGTGGAATGGGCTCAATTTCCTCAAAAGATTTCATTCTTCCTTTTATGGAAAGATATGAATATGAAGAGGCATGCATAATTTTGCAGAAAATAATTGAAGCATTAAAAAAGGAAGGAAGGGAATATAGAGGAGTTATATACGGGCAGTTCATGCTAACATCACAAGGAGTTAAGGTTATTGAAATAAATGCAAGATTTGGCGATCCTGAAGCAATGAATGTTCTATCAATCTTAAAAACAGATTTTGTTGAAATATGCAATGCAATGGCTGAAGGAAATTTAAGAAATAACATGATAGGCTTCAACGAAAAAAGCACTGTTTGCAAGTATGTTGTGCCATGTGGCTATGGTTATAAACCTCTTGAAAATAAGGAGATATTTGTAGATGAAAAAAAGATAGAGGAGGAAGGAGGAAAAATTTTTTATGCATCTGTTAATGAAGAAAATGGAAAGATATATACAACAAAATCCCGTTCCCTTGCAATTCTCGGAATAGCAGATGAAATTTATGAAGCAGAGGAGATATGCGAAAATTGTTTGAAAAATGTAAAGGGAGATATTTTTGTCAGGCATGATATAGGTAAAAAAGAAATTATTGAGAAAAAAATGAATCGCTTAAAAATGCTTCGTGGTTAAATGATACATCTCTACTTGGTAGGCACCGCCGGCTCAGGCAAAAGCACCCTCGCAAATGCATTCAATGAATGGTGTCACAGGCAGGGCTATGATTCAATAGTGGTAAATCTTGACCCAGGAGTAATAAAAACTCCTTACTCACCTGAGATTGATATAAGAGAATGGATTTCTCTTGAAGAAGTTATGAAAAATTATGACCTCGGCCCAAACGGAGCTCAGATATTGTGTGCGGATATGCTTGCTTTAAATGTTAAAGAAATTGAAGAAAGATTATCTGAGTATAGAGCTGATTATGTTATTTTTGACACTCCTGGGCAGATGGAATTGTTTGTTTTCAGGAGTTCCGGCAAAATAATTATTGATCAACTTGGAAAAGATAATTCGATGATTGCCTTTTTGATAGATCCAGCTCTTGCAACAACCCCGGCAAATCTTATATCTCAATTAATGCTTTCTGCAATAACTCAATTTCGCCTTGTTTTGCCTATTGTAAACATTCTTACAAAAATAGATATTATTGAAAAAGAAACGCTTGAAATTATAAAGGAATGGGGTAAAAATCCTGAAAGGCTGGAAAATGACCTGATGTTTTATTCTCCCTCATTATATACCCAGATGAGCGAGGGAATAATGAAGGTTATAAGAGATATGGAAAGCCATACATCACTTATTCCAATTTCATCAGAAACATGGGAAGGAATTGAGGATCTTTATGCAAGTATCCAGGATATTTTTTCTGGAGGGGAAGATTTGGAAAGAAAATAATTATTCTGGGAGCTTAAATTTCCTGAAGGCATTTGAAGCCATTTCTATATAATTTTTGTTTTCCTCATACCATTCTTCCCATTTGGTTAGTTTCGATTTGGCTTCTTCATATTCCTTGTTTAACTCTTCGTATTTCTTATAAAGTTTTGCCAGTCTTTCCTGCTCTTTTCTGTAAAGCGCTTCAATTTCCCTACTTTTCTCCCTATATTTTATTAACTCCTTTAAGGGTTCAAGTTCCTTAATTTTTTCTCTAAGCTCCTCCACTTCTTTTTTATAGGGAATATAACTTCTCAGTTCCTCTATTTCTTTTTCCATTGAAGAACTTTTCTCTTTTTCCACGACCAATTCTTTTCTCAATTTCTCAATTTCCTTATTCTTTTCCTCAATTTCTTTAATGGCTCTTTCAAGTTTATCTCTATTCTCCCTTAAATCCTCCATTTCCTCAATTTTTTTCTCCAGTTCATCTATCTTTTTATCCCTTTCTTTTATTATCTCTTCCTTCTCAATCAATTTCTCGTCATATGAAAATATTTCATCTTCCTGTCTTTTATAAGCATCCCACAGCTTCTCGAGCCTTTTCCTTTCCTTTTCGAGTTCATTCTTGTATTTTTCCGCCTCCTGCAACATGGCAACAGTCCTCTCCTCCGCGCTCTCGACCTTCTTTTTCATCGAATCAATGGCTTCCTTTACTCTGTTAAATCTGTCGGAAGAGATTATTTTTTTAAGTTTTTCAAGAATTTCTCTCTCTTTATAAGAACTTTTCAAAATAGCATCTATCTCCTCAACTATTCTGTCAAAATCTTCTCCAAATTTATCAATTCTGTATAAATCTTCCATTAACAAGAATGAATTTTGTGCTATTTAACATTTTTGAATTAGATGAAGACCAATTTATTTATATATCAATGGTATTACCGCTTAATGGCAGAAAAAAAGAAAAAGGATAAGACATGGTATTGGATAGTTAGCCCTCAGATGTTTGGAAAGGCAAGAATTGTGGAAACACCAGCTGATAAGCCCGAAAATCTTTATGGGAGGACTGTGGAGGTTTCCATGCAGGAACTGAGTGGTGATTTTTCAAAAGCCCATATAAAATTGATTTTTAAAATAAAAGAAGTAAGCGGACTTGAAGCATACACCGATTTTGTAGGACATACAACAACTACAGATTATGTAAAGAGAATAGCAAGGAGGCACAGGGCAAAAATAGATGGAGTTTTCGATGTTACAACTAAAGACGGAAAGAGAATAAGAGTTAAACCATCAGCATATTCTCTAAAAAGACTTCAAACCTCACAAAAAAGCGCGATAAGAAAGATAATGAAAGATGTTGTTGAAACAATGGCAAAAACAAACACCATGGATGATTTTGTAAAATTTATGCTTGATGGAGAGATAGCGAAACAGATATACAAATTATCAAAAATAGTATATCCAATTAAGAGAGTTGAAATTCATAAATCCGAACTTCTTGAACAATTAGAAGTTAAATTAAAGGAGGAAAGTGAGGAGGAAAAGATTGCTGAGGAAATAGAGCCAGAAGAAACAGCAGAATTACAGGAAGAAAAAATAGAGGAATCAAACTAATTCCTTTATTTTTTCCTTTAATTCTTCTATACCTTCCCCACTTTTGCAGGAAATTTTAATATAATCTGTTTTTCCACCGCTTAAATCAACCTTATTTTCAACAACTATGATCTTTACTTTGAACATTTTTTTTACTTCTTCGAGAAGATTAAGTTGGTTTTTTAAAGGATACCCACAGTGCATTGATGCATCCAAAACAAAAATTATTGCTTTTGGCAGATGTTTAAGAGCAACTATCGCCTGCTTCTCTATTTCATTTTTTTCTTCAATCGGGCGGTCAAGCATGCCCGGCGCCTCAATAATCTGAATTTTCTTCTCTTCATAATCCTTATTAATGTGGAAATGTCCCAGAACAAGACCTTTTGTTGTAAATGGGTAGGGAGCAATCTCTGGTTTTGCTTTTGAAAGAATTGATAAAATCGAAGATTTTCCAACATTAGGATAGCCCGCTATTATTATAGTAGGTATATCTGTAGATACTGATGGCATTTTGGAAATTTTAAATCTCGCGTTTTCAAGAAATTTTAAATCTTCATCTATTTGTCTTAGCAAAGATGAAATTCTTCCATATAAATCAATAACAGTTTTTCTCGCATCTTCCCCCTTCCTTATTTTTTTTATTCCATCTCTTGATAAAAGCAATATTTTTTTTCTTGCCCATTCAACAGATGAAAGGGATTTTTTCATTTTATTTATCCCTACAAGTAAATCAATCAATTCATAATAAAAAGGATGTATATTGTCAAAACTCGGAAAATCTCTAACATATCTTCTAAGAGATTCATTCAATGTTTTTCTTATTTCTTCAATTTTCTCCGACCCTTTTTTCTTTTTCGCTCTTCTGAAAGCTTTGTCCATTAGTTGCTCTGCATTCAATATTTTTCCTATTTTCCACATGAAGATATATAACAAAAGAAATATAAAAGGTACGGTAAGTAAATTATTTATGCTAAAATATTTATTCTATGAAAAAAGTTATAATAATTGCAACATTTATTATATTGGCTCCGCAAGCTTGCGGGGACATTCTTTATGTGGGTGGGGAAGGAAATTATAAAAAAATACAGGATGCAATAGATAATGCAAATTTTTTTGATAAAATAATAGTGTATCCTGGAGTTTATGAAGAAAATATAACAATAAACAAGTCAATTTTTCTTGAAGGAAAAGATGTAATTGTTAGTGGCGGAATTTTTATTTTTGCAAATAATGTAAATATTTCGGGTTTCATAATAAATAATTCAATTCTATACGGGATTTCGGTGAAAGGAAATAGAAATACTATAAAAAATTGCAGTTTATTTTCAAACTCTTACGGGATAAAAATAGAGGGAGAAGAAAATTTTATTGAAAATAACAAGATTTTCAAGAATGGTTTTTATGGTATATATCTGTATTTTTTCTCTAAAAATAATACAATAACAAAAAATGAGATATATGAAAGCAAGGTAGGGATTTACATAGAGAAAGCGACGGATAATCTTATAATTGAAAATGTAATAAGGAATAATTCAGCGGGCATGATAATTCAGGGAGGGGAGAATAATCTAATAAGACTTAATAATTTTTCTGGAAATCTTGAAGGAATTCATATGTGTTGCTATAGCAAAAACAATATAATCTTTGAAAATAATTTTATCGGGAATTCAAAGCATGTTTATTGCTACGCGGAAAAGAATATATGGAATTTAAGCAACGGCAATTACTGGGATAATTTGAGCGGGGAGATATTTTTTATAGACGAAGAAAATATTGATTATCTGCCTTCTAAATCTCCTTATGAAATAGGTAGCTCTGCCTACAAAATTTATATTTTTTATCCAGAAGAAAATTCAACCTTAAGCGGGAAGATAATTATTCAAGGAATGGTAGAAAAGGAGGGTGTGGTAAGAATAAGGATAGATAATAATGATTGGGAAAACACAACTGGAAATTTTCTATGGTATTATTTATTGGATACAAAAAATTTAAGCGATGGGAAGCACGAAATATATGTTGAATTTGAAGGAGATATTATAAGCAGAACTATATATATTAAAAATAAAAAATCAATTCCTTCCTTTGAATTAATTTTAATTCTAATGGCTTTTTTATTCATTTTTAAAAATAGAAAAAATTATTTATAAAAAACCCATTAAACTTTATGGAAGGATTTATAATTTCTGACAAAGTAAGAAAAGCAATTTTTCTTGAAATTGCTTCTGGAGAAAACTCTATTACAAGAATAGCAAAAAAGAATAGAATAATTGAAAGTGTTGCAAAAAATGCCTTAAATGAGCTTATTGAAAAAGGAATTATTGAAGAAAAAAACGGGGAATATAAATTGAGCGAGGAAGGAATTAAATTATATGGAAAACTCAAGGGAAAAAATTTAATAGAATGAAGGGAATTGTGTGCAGCGGCAAGGGAGAAGGAAAAAAATATATAGCAATGGATGAGTATAAAAAGCAAATAGAGGAAAAATTTAATTTTTCTCCTTATGAAGGAACCCTTAACCTTGAGTTGAGTAAAGAAATTTTTGATGATTTAAAAAATATTGAAGGAATAAATCTTCGAGGATTTAAAAAAGGGAATAAATTTTTTGGAGATGTAAAGTCATTTCCTGTTGAAATTGATGGCAGGAAATGCGCCCTGCTTCTGCCCGCCATGAGCAAGCATAGTAGTGTTGTGGAGATTGTTTGCGGGGAAAAATTTAGAAATGGGCTGAGAGATGGGGATGATGTATTTTTCTTTTTTGAGCCTTTTGAAAAGAAGGGAGTTGATGCAAGTTTTTTTGCGCTCCCACATTGTGGTATGGAAGAATCAAGAATTACAATCTATTATGATTCACCTTTTGAAGAAGGAAGAAGAGATTTATTTTGTGAAGAAAATAGGGAGGATGCTTATTTAAAAAGATTTATAGGGAGAGATGCTGCTTCGATGATATTTGAAGGAGAGGGAAAGGAAGAATATAAGAAGCTTTTCGAATGGATTAAAAGGAAAGGTTATTCAATTATCTCCCCTCTCAGAAAAATAAAATATTCCTGCCTTAATGAATGGCAAATTGAAATAAAAATAAAGAGGGAATAAATTAAAAGTTCTAAATTTAGAAAAACTTTTAAGAAAAAATATAAGTATATCTTTATTATCCAATTTCATGAACATATTCATTGAAAATCTCAATAGCGTGCCAGTAAAAAATCAAAAGGTAGAGATTGTCGAAAGGAAGGGAATAGGACATCCTGATTCAATAGCAGATGCCCTCGCAGAAAATGTTTCAAGAGCTCTCTGCAGAGAATACTTACAAAATTTTGGCTACATAATGCATCATAACACCGATGAATGCCAGATTGTCGGCGGGCAGAGCCAGCCAAAATTTGGAGGGGGGACGATAATAGAGCCAGTTTATATTTTGCTAGTTGGAAGAGCAACTTCAATGGTTGGGAATAAAAGGCTTCCGATAAGGGCAATTGCAGTTAGGTCCGCTCACGAATATCTTGAGAAAAATTTTCCAAATTTAAATGCAGATACAGATGTGATGCTTGACTGCAAGATATGGGAAGGAAGTCAGGATTTAAAAAGCGTTTATGACCCGCGCAAAAGGCTTGCAAATGATACTTCAATTGGCTCAGGTTTTGCTCCTTTAACTGAGACTGAAAAACTAACTTATCAGATGGAAAGGTATATAAATATAACATTGAAGAAAAGATTTCCAGAGATAGGGGAGGATGTAAAAGTTATGAGCTGTAGAACAGAAAATAGAATAAATATAACTGTTGCTATTGCAATGGTTGATCGCTACATTCCAAATGCGGATCATTATATAAGTGTAAAGGAAGAAATTGCTGAAGAACTTCTCGATTTTTCAAGAAAATTCACTGAAAAAGAAGTAACTCTTGCAATAAATACCGCAGATGACTATGAAAAGAAAATCTTTTATCTAACAGTAACTGGCTTATCAATGGAAAATGGAGATGATGGATCAGTAGGGAGAGGAAATAGAATAAATGGGCTTATAACGCCAAATCGCCCTGTATCGCTTGAGGCGGCTGCTGGTAAAAATCCAGTAACACATGTTGGCAAGCTTTATAACATATGCTCACAAAGAATAGCGGATGAAATTGCAAAGAATTATAGCGTGGATGAAGTTTATGTTAGAATGGTTTCCCAGATAGGCAAGCCAGTAACAGAGCCGCAGGCAGTGAGCATATTAATTGTTGGAGGAAAATTAGATTCTGGAGTAGAAGAAATAGTAAAAAGTAATATGGAAAAAATGCTTAATATATATACAGAGGTATTAGAAGGAAAAATAAATGTGTTTTAATCCATAAATTTTTTTAGTATTAATCTCAACTCCTTTTCTGCTTTTTCTCCAACTCCATATCTAACCCGCACTATTTTTTTATTTACATTAAGAATTCTTTTTAGGTCAATTGGTGTTGCGGAAAGAACAAAATCACAATCTGATGAATTTATTGTTTCTTCAAGTTCTTCTATCTGGCTTTTTCCATAACCCATTGCCGGTAAAACTTTTTCCAGATGAGGATATTTTTTATAAGTTTCCAATATTGAGCCAACAGCATAATTTTTTGCATCAACTATTTCAAGCCCTAAATTTCTAGCCATTATGGTTGCTGCCCCATATTTCATTTCTCCATGTGTAATTGTGGGTCCATCTTCTATTACAAGCGCTTTTTTTCCTTCAATTTTCCCTTCTAATTTTATGGGTGATTCTGCCTCAATTATTTTCGCCTTAGGATTTATCATCTTTATATTATCTCTTACTTTTTCCACATCTTTCTTATTTGCAGTATCTACTTTATTTATTATAACATAATCAGCCATTCTTGCATTTATTTCCCCTGCATAATATGAAATTTCATGGCCCGCCCTATGGGGGTCTGCAACAACTATGTGCAAATCTGGCTTGTAGAAAGGAAAATCGTTATTTCCTCCGTCCCATATTATAATATCAGCTTCTTTTTCAGCATTTCTCAATATTTCTTCATAATCTACACCCGCATAAACAATTCCATGCATATCTATGTATGGCTCATATTCCTCCCTTTCCTCAATTGTGCATTCATATCTATCTAAATCCTCATAACTTGCAAACCTCTGGCATCTCTGCTTTACCAAATCACCATATGGCATTGGATGACGAACAGCCACAACCTTCTTTTTTTCAGATAAAATCTCAAAAATTTTTCTTGAAAACTGTGATTTTCCACAACCAGTTCTGACCGCACATATTGCAATTACAGGCTTGCTTGATTTGAGCATTGTGTGCTTTGGGCTGAGTAAAACAAAGTCCGCACCCGCAGAATTTACTATCGCTGCTTTATTCATCAATTCTTTATATGATATATCTGTATATGAAAAAACTACTTCATCTACATTATATTCCTTTATCAATTCTGGCAGTTTTTCTTCTTCATATATCGGAATTCCCTCTTTATAAAGCTTTCCAGCAAGTTGAGAGGGGTATTTTCTTCCCGCTATGTTTGGAATCTGCGCCGCGGTAAATGCAACAACTTCATAATCTTTATTATCCCTATAAAAAACATTAAAATTGTGAAAATCCCTGCCGGCGGCGCCCATTATTATTACCCTTTTTCTCATGATTTGGTAATGCTGAGCGTTTTTTATACCTTTCTAACCCTAGATATGTAGAATAAAATATTCTCCAAAAATTATGAGATGCTAAACAAGCCCTTCGTATTTTTTCACCTAGCAATTGATGAGTATATAAAAATAAAAAATTAAATTAACAATTTCAGTTTTAACATCATGATTCCAAAGAGCCATCCTCGCTACAAGAGCCTGATTACAAGAAATCTGATTGCAGAAGGATATGAAAAAGGAATAGTCCATATTACTGGCTTAATTGCTCACGGGCGAGGGGAGGCATTTGACTATTTGCTCGGGGAAAAAACCCAAAAGTTTGCGCACCGCGCAGCGCTGGCCAGCGCCGCATGGCTTGCTGTAGCAAAAAAACCTGTTATATCTGTTAATGGAAATGTTGCTGTCCTTGCGGGAAAGGAAATTGTGAAACTTGCAAAGGAAAGCGGGGCAATTATAGAAGTTAATCTTTTTCACAGGAGCGAGGAGAGAATAAGAAAAATAATAAAGTTGCTTGAAGAAGAGGGAGGGGAAAAAATTTTGGGGCTCGAAGGAGATGCAAGAATTAGCAGACTTGAGCATGCAAGGGCTATATGCAGTTACGAAGGAATTTATAGCAGTGATGTTGTTCTTGTTCCTCTTGAAGATGGAGATAGATGTGAGGCGTTGAAGAAGATGGGAAAGGTTGTTCTTACCATTGATTTAAATCCTTTATCGAGGACTGCAAGAAATGCTGATGTAACAATTGTTGATAATATCACGAGAGCAATTCCAAATATAAGGAGAAAATATAAAAAGCTTGAGAAGCCGAAAGAAATAATAAAGGAGTGGGACAACAAGAAAAATCTTCAGGATGCTTTAAATTTAATATCCAGAAGATTAAGATATATTTATAAGAGCTAATTATTTTCACTTCAATGAGAATTGCATGGTTTACAGATACATGGCTTCCTACAAGAGATGGAGTTGTTACTTCGTTGCTTTTATTTAAAAGAGAAATTGAAAAAATGGGGCATGAAATCTATATTTTTGCTCCAGGAAAAGAAAATTATGAAGAAGACGGCGTCTTTTATTATAAATCGAAGCCATTTAAAAAATATGCCAATTATAGATTTGTTTCACTGCCATCTTTTTTTTCAAAAAGAACTGAGAAAATAATAAAAAGAATAAAGCCAAACATAATTCATTCACACTCTCCTGGCTTTATGGGAATACATGCATTGATTGCATCATATAAAATGCAGCTTCCTCTCTTTTTTACATATCATACTTTTATCGATGATTCAATATATCTTGTTATAAAAGATAAAAATTTTCAGAATTTTGCAAAAAAACTTCTTTATCAATGGTTAAAATATTACATGAAAAGATGCTCGTGCATTATCGCTCCAAGCAACTATACAGCGAGATATATAAACGAAAAAATAATTGAAAGAAGCATAGAAATTATTCCAACTGGTATAGATATAAAAAGATTTTCAAAAGGAAAAAATAAGAAAGATAATGAAAAGAAGATAATCCTTCATGTTGGAAGAATAGTAAGGGAAAAAAATATTGATTTAATTATAGAAGCATCTCCATATATTCTAAAAAAATTAGATACAACTTTTTTAATTGTTGGGGAAGGACCAGCGAGAAAGGAATATGAAGAAAAAGTGATAAAAAAAGGATTAGAGAAAAATTTCGTATTCACAGGATTTGTAGATGATGAAAAATTGCTCAATTATTATCATTTAGCCGATGTTTTTGTTTTTCCTTCAATATATGAGACACAGGGTATTGTTGCTCTCGAAGCAATGGCTTCTGGCCTGCCTGTTGTGGCGGCGAGGGCGAAGGCGCTGCCTGATTTTATAACAGATGGGGAAAATGGTTATCTTTTTGATCCTTATGATGCGAAGGAATTTGCTGAAAAGGTAATTAAGGCAATAGATAATAAAAAAGTTGTTGAAAAAGGACTGGAATTTGTTAAAAATTTCAGCATAGAAAAAATGGCGGATAAGTTGGTTGGTTTATATGAAAGCAAAATGCAGGCTGAAAATTGAATTTAAAAGTGAGGAAGAAGCAAAATATGTAAATGAAGCAATAAAAATAGATAATGAGGGTTATATATCTACAAAGGTGAATGGAAGATTTATTGAAGCAGAAATTGAAGCGAACAAGATAATGTCAATAGCTCATACATTGGATGATTTCCTTTCCTGCCTGAAAGAAGCAATTGAGATTATCACTCAAATATAAGGCTTTTCTTTTCCAGCTCTACTTTCGGCATCTTATATGTTTTTCTAACCCTTTTATCATATTCTTCTTCGCCAATTTCCTGCAATATTTTCCTTCCCTTTTCATCGAGGGCAAGAACATTGTTGTTTATTTTAGCAACTGTTGCTGGAGATACTTTAAGCAATAGGTTCATACCTGTTGCAAGTCCAAGAGGCAAAGATTCTGTTTTCATTATTCCTCCAGGAATTGCCTCAAACCATATTCCAATTGAATCCTCTCCAAATTTTGTTATGGGTATGCCCGTCGCCGCCTGCCTTTCTGGCAACGGGCCAACATCACCAACAATCCATTTACCATCTATATAGGCTTCACCTTCTCCATGGAAAAGGAAATTCCCCATTGCATCATACCATTCCACCATGAGAGGATCAGGAGAAATAAATGTATCATACCATTGAGGAATCATTGAAAGAGCATATAGCTTATATCTTGCTTTTATACCAGCAACCCTGCAGAGTGCTATGAAAAGGGATATTTTATGGAGGCATGTTCCATATCCTTTTCTTAAAGTTTCCTCAACCCCCCAGAAAGGAACTATCTGAAGGGTAACTTTCCTTTTAACAAATTCAAAAACATCATTTGCATACTCATATGGCTCTTTTTCAAAAGCTCCGAGCTTGTTTGCCATTGCAATAATCTCTGGCGAATATGGATTGCAGAATAAAGTTGGGCGAAGGTATTTTTCATCTGATTTAATAAATTTCATATCTGAACTGTATGAAGGCAAATCATACACCCTTTTTGGAGGAGTATAGCTTACTTCACCTTTCCTTAAATTCTTCAATCTGAAAAAATTTTTTATCAAAACTTTGCTAAGAGATAAACTACCTCTTATAAAAAGTTTCATCATCTGTTTTTTCGGTATATATTCCTTTTCCTTCCATTCTCTAAACATCTCCACCACCCATATCCATTGCAAAAACTCTCCTCATCTCTTCAGCACATCCTCTCATTTCTTCTCCCCTTGCTCTATTTACTTCTGGCTCAAGAACTTGACTATTTCTTTCACAAACTGGGCATTCTTCAAGCATTTTTACTTCATCTCCAGAGATTATAAATCCAGGATAGCTAAAGGCAAGTCCATCAAGAAATGCAAATCTGCCTTTTTCACCATATCCTACTTCCTCACCATTTTCATCGAGCACCATCACATGGTAATAACTTTTTGGTATATGTAGATAATGCCCTTCCCTGCAATGCACCATCCATCCATTTCCCTCCACCATTCCATATAAATCAAGGCAATTTTCTGGAGGAATTCCCAAAAATTTTTCAGCTTTTTCTCTAAATTCTTTAACTGGCATCCTTTTGCCCTCATATATCTTCCATCCCCCGCCTGTAAGCACAGCCCCATTTTCCCCGAAATCAAAACCTTCGCCTCTTTCCTCAAGCTCTTCAATAACAAAATTAATTAAGAAAGGCAATCCAACAAGAGCAATCTTTTTCTTTTCTTTTTCCTTTTTCCTCAGCCATTCAATTACTCTATTAACAAGTTTATTTGTCTCTCTCTGAACCGCATATCTTATGATTCTTCCTTTCAAGCTATTTTTCATTGCCTCCTGAATAACTTCCGCAGATATCTCCCTGTCAAGAGCCACTTCAACACTTTTTATTGCATCAAAAAATACCTTGCAAACCTTTCCAGCAAAAACATTTGTTTTCAGTGGATTTGGCATGAAAAGATAGCCATTCATTTCATATTCCCATATAGGGTATGCCATCCCAATGGCTGATTTTGCAATTGCATACTCAGATGCGTTAAATGTTCTCAAGTCACGAGGAATAAATGTGTGGCGCCCGCTTGTTCCGCTGCTATAGGAGATGACAAGCCCTGCTTCATTGAATTTGTTTATTATTTCATCATATCCATAATTTTTTTTGATTGTTATATTGGGCAAATCACCAGTATAGATTGTTGCAAGCCACATCGCAAACTCGTTTCCAGAGGGATATGTCTTAAAAAATTTATCTGGGAGAAGGGGTATTTTGATAAAATCATCTATGCTTTTTATATCATCTGGCGTTACATTTTTTTCCTTGCAATATTTTTTATAAAAAGAGTTTTTTTCATAATGAAGTTTAAAAGCATATTTTATTGCCTTAAATTTATATTCATTCGCCTCTTTATCAGGCATATCAAACAAATCATGCGGTTTGAAAACACTCTCTTCCCCATGATTCAATTTGTTTGGTATATAATTTTTTAGTCTATTATTCATCTCCGCGATGTAATCCTCATATTTTATCATTATCACAAATTTAGAAATTTTATTATATTCTTTATTTAAATTTTAATTTAATTCAGTTAAAGAAAAATTTAACAAAATTTATTTCTTTATCCTTTTTACTCTTTCTTTTGTTCCAACTATAACTTCATCAGCAAGACTGATAAACAAGCCATGCTCTACTACACCAGGAATTTCCTTCAATTCCTTTACCATGCTTTCATCAATTCTTTTATATTTACAATCAACTATTAGATTTCCGTTATCAGTAATAAAATTTTTTCTCAGTTCTGGCAAAAATCCAATATTTTTTATCTTTTCAGCAGTTCTTTTCCATCCAAATTTCACAATTTCTACTGGAAGAGGAAATGAAAATTTATCAACAATTTTGCTCTCATCAACAACAATTATCTCTCTTTTACTGCAACTTGCAACAATTTTTTCTCTTAACAAGGCTCCTCCTCCTCCTTTAATAAGATTTAATTTTCTATCAACCTGGTCAGCTCCATCAATTGTAATATCTATCTCTTCATACTCATTTATATCCCCAACTTTTATTCCGCAATCTCTCGCAACCTTCTCGCTTTCCAGAGATGTTGCTATTCCAACTATCTCAAGTCCTTCATTAACCTTTCTCCCAATCTCAATTATAGCATATTTCGCTGTTGATCCGCTTCCAAGCCCGACAACCATCCCATCTCTTATTTCTTTAACAGCTTCCCTTGCTGCCCTTTTCTTAAGCTCTTCCACAAAAAATATTTATAAGCAGTATATATAAATTAGTGGTCAGGAGTGGAAGGGCGGCTAACGGTGCCCTGCACCGAGGAAATACCCTCCTCATTCCCGGGCCAGAGGTGTAAAAGCCAGGGCGAGAGCCCTGATGGAGGCGCAGAAAAGCCACAGCCAGAAGCGAGGATGATTTCCTGCGAATGACGTTGCTTCTGGATTTGGTGAAACCACCTCCACTCTGGAGAAAGTCCAAGCACCAGGATCGGCTGCCTGGGACCGCCTGGGGGTAGGACGCTGAGACGAATGCCGCCGAAACAGAAGAGGGATTACTCTCCACACCTGACCAAAAATTTTTATTTTGCTGTTTAATTAGGATTATGAAATTGCTTGTAGCGCTTGTCGCTTCTCTGCTTATTTTTCCAGCTTTTAACTTTAAAGATGAAGAAATGGATTTTTGTTTTTATTTTGAGCCAGAATTTAAAGAAGGAAGAATTTTTATCGAAGGATGCAAACAGCATGAATATATGGGGCATATTATTCCTGTAAAAACCCTCTTTATTCTTTTACCATATAAAAAAGATGTTAAGAGTGTTGAGATGAATGTAAGGGAGAGATATGCTGGAAAATATGAGATAGAGAAGGCAAAGCCAGTTATTGTTGCAAATAAAAAAATTGTGCCAGTAGGGAGTGAATTTATAAATGAAAAATATGAAATTGTTGGGGTATATTGTGCAAGAGGATATAAAATATTTGTAATCAATTTAATTCCTGTATCGTATAGAAATGGAGAAGTTTATTACTATGAAAAAATGGATTTAAAAATAAAATTAAAAGAAAGTGAGGAAAATGAGCTTTATAGGGGAATTGAGGAGGATAGAGAATATGTCAAAAAAATTGTTATAAATCCTTGGGATGCGGAAACATATCCAGAAAAAAAGATAGGCGAGCAATATGATTATTTGATAATAACAAAAAATGATTTTATTGGGGCATTTGAAGAATTTGCAGAATATAAAGAAAGCAAGGGAATAAAATTAAAAATAGTTGGCGTTGAGGAAATAGAGAAAGATAAGCAGTTCTGGGGAGAAAAAGAAATTTTTAATGATACACAGGCAAAAATAAGGAATTTTATAAGGTGGGCATATCAGGAATGGGGGATAAAATATGTATTGCTTGGAGGGGATGCAGATATAAATAACAGCAATGAGAACATCATCCCTGCCCGCTACCTGTATGCGAGTTGCGTTGGATTGCCGCTGGGCGAGGAGATTGAGGCGCAAATACCTTCTGATATATATTATGCATGTCTTGATGGAAATTTTAATGAAGATGAAGATGAAAGATGGGGAGAAAATTCAACGGGAAATGAACATGGGATTGAGGAAGCGGATCTCTTCAGCGAAATCTGGGTGGGAAGGGTCTGTGCAGACAGCGAGGAGGAGATAAAAAATATTACGAGAAAAAATATTTTATATGAAGGAAATATGGAAATTTTGCTTGTTGGTGAGTTCCTTGGGTTTGGAGGAATTGCGGACTGGGGAGGAAATTATATGGATGAAATTGAGGATTTAATACCTTCTTATTTTAATATCACAACTCTTTATGATAGAGATGGATACTGGCATAAAGAAGAATTGATTTCTTTGTTGAATAGGGGTTGCAATATAGTTAATCATCTCGGGCATGGATGGACAACACATGCTTTGAAAATGGGTAATAGCGACTTGGAAAACCTGCAAAATAAGGAATACTTCTTTTTATATTCTCAAACATGCCTTGCTGGTTCTTTTGATAATGCCTATCCTTATGGTGATAGCTACGCCTATTACACCGATGACTGCTTCGCTGAGCATCTTACTCTTTCTGAAAATGGAGCATTTGCATGTATAATGAATTCAAGATATGGTTTAGGAGCTGAAAATAGCACAGATTCACCGGGGCAGAGATATAATTTAGCATTTTTTGAGGCAATTTTCAAGCAAAATATTTATGAAATAGGAGGGGCAAATCATTATTCAAAAGAAGCAAATGTATGGAGAATAAATGAAAATGGAATGAGATGGATATATTATGAGACAAACCTATTTGGGGATCCCCAGGCTGAGATAAAATATCCTGGAGAAAGGATAAATTTGAGCGTTGAAATATTGAAGCCATTGAAAGGTTTATATATTCTTGATTTCGGACCAATTTTTAAATTCATAAATTCAACAATAATATTTGGACCAATTTCAATTGTTGCAGATGCTACAAGTGATCCAGAGGGAAAAATAAAAGAGGTTAGATTCTATGTGAACAACGAGATGAAAGCAACCCTGGCGGCGCCGCCCTACATGTGGCTTTGGGATGAAAAATGCCATGGTAAATATAGAATAGGGGTTGAAGCAATTGCAACAAATGGAAAAACAGAGAAAAAAAGCATCGATGTTTTTATTTTCAACCTCTGATTATACAATTTTTGCTTCCATACAGCAAATCCATATTACTTCAAATATAAGGGCTACAACTGCTGGTATGGAAGCATAATAGCCAAAAAGAGATGATGCAAGGAGCATAACAAGTCCTTCATTTTTAAATGAGGAGAAAAGAGCATAATTAACTATATTTTTTTCATCTACCCCAAATTTTTTTCCAATTATCTTTACAATTCCTCCTGTTCCAAAAGTTCTTATTGCCATCATTGATGCGAGCAAAATAAGAAAAAAGGAGTCTTCAAACAAAAAATTCCTGTTTTTTCCAACCATCGTAAAAATTATTATAAAAAACATTGCATTTGATATAATCTTTATCTTGCTTTCCTCTATTTTCCTGTAAATAAGGCGGGACACAAAAATAGGCAAAATAACCAGAATAAGTATATTTTTAATCAGTATAATGTTATTAACCTTTTCAGAGAGAAATAGAAGAATAAGGAATGGCATCAAAAAAATAGATAAAATGTAAAGGAAAACAAGAGAAAACAGGGAATGCTTCTTCTCACCTTTAAGAGTTCCACTCAGCGGCACAACCAAAATGGCTGGCGGCACGGACGCCATCACTATGAAACCCTCGAAATATTTTTTCATAAAAAAACCCATAGCAATTATTATAGAAGAGAGAAAAACATAATTGAGAAGAAAAGCATATATTAATTCCTTATATTCCTCCCTTATTTTTATTCTGATTGAAATATTTGATATTGAAAATGTCATTGCAAGAAATAGGGCAAGAGTTGCGAGCTCGTTTCCATGGGGTATATCACCAAAAATAAGCCCTAATATAACTGCGATTATAACTGAAAAGGAAAAACTTGAAATAACCTTTGAAAGCATGTATAAAATTAAATAGGATTATTTATTTTTTTATGATGATAAAAAATTTTGAAAGTTTAGCGGGAAATACAAGCAGAGAATTTTTTGGAATAAGGAAAGATTTACTTGAAATACTTGATTATGTGCTCGAAGAAATGAATTCATATAATTTATTAAAAAAAATTATAAGGAAGGAAGAGGAAAAAATTTATATAGGAGAAGAAAAAATTGACATAAGCAAATACAAAAGAATTTTTCTCACTGGATTTGGAAAAGCTTCTGCCTCAATGGCAAGAGCAATTGAAGAGATAATTGATTTTGATGAAGGATGTGTAATAACAACAGAGGATATTAATTTAAAAAAAGCAATTGTTTTTAAAGGAACACATCCATGGCCAAGTGAAATAAATTTAAAAGCAACTGAAAAAATAATTGATATTTTTGAAAGAGCAAATGAAGACGATTTGATAATAGTTTTGATAAGTGGCGGGGGCTCATCTTTGCTGTGCAAGCCAAAAATATCGCTTGAGGGCATGATAGAAATAACGGAAGAGTTGATGAAAAAAGGATGCACAATAGAAGAGCTTAATGTTGTGAGAAAGCATCTATCGCATGTTAAGGGAGGAAAACTTGCAAAAATGACTAAGGCAAGTGTTTTATCTTTAATAATTTCTGATATAATTGGAAATCCTGTTGAGCTTATTGCATCTGGCCCAACTTCTCCAGATAGTTCATCTGCAAAGGAAGCAATGAAAATAATTGAAAAATATGGAATAAAGAATAAGGAAGCTATTGAAGCTCTTAAGAAAGATGAAAAAATAAGCGAGCTTGAGAATGTAAAAAATATAATAATTGCAGACAATGAAATGGCTTGCAAAAAAGCATTGGAAAAAGCAGTTGAAAAAGGATATTATGGAAAAATTTTTACAAACAGACTAAAAGGAGAGGCAAGAGCTGTTGGAAAAGATTTAGGCAAATTTGCAAAAATTTATCCTCGCAATAGAGCAATTCTTATATTTGGAGGGGAAACAACTGTAAAAGTTAAAGGAAATGGCATAGGTGGAAGAAATCAGGAAATTGTTTTATCAGCAATTGAAGAAATTAAAGATGAAGAAATAGCATTTATATCTTTTGGAACAGATGGGATAGATGGAAATAGTCCCGCAGGAGGAGCAATTGCAGATGGAAATAGTTATGGAAAAGCTATGGAAAAAAATCTTATTATAGAGGAATTTCTTGAAGAAAATAATTCGTATGAATTCTTCAGAATTTTGGGAGATGCCATAATAACTGGATATACAGGAACAAATGTTATGGATATCCAGCTTATAGGAAAAATTTAGACTGCTTCAACCCTCTTTATCTCTGGTATCTTTTTCTTCAAATTTTTTTCAATTCCCATCTGGAGCGTCATTTTTGAAAAGGGGCAGCCTGCACATGTTCCAGTGAGGCGAAGCTTAACTATGCCGTTTTTTTCATCAACATCAACAAGCTCAACATCGCCGCCGTCAGCCTGCAAAGAAGGGCGTATTTCATCAAGAGCTTTTTCTACCTTTTCTTTCATATTAATCAAGATTTATGCACTCATTAGGGCAAACTTCAACGCAATGTCCGCATTCAATGCAAGCACTTTCATCTACAACAGCAAAGCTTTGAATTGTTATTGCTCCAACTGGGCATTCTTCTGCACAGCTTCCACATGCAACACAACAATCTGAATTTACTTTTGCTGGCATGAAAGGATATTTTCTCTTTGTATTTATATTTTTGGGATTAAAACATCTCAATTTTCATTCACTTCAATAACTTTTTCTCTTGACTTTTTTACTTTTAAAAAATAAGTCAAAACTTCAATTAAAGCATTATTTGCCTTTCCGTAAAAAAAAATTTCCATCTTTTTCAAAAACTTCATTTTTCTTTGCACTCGGAATTACTTTTACATTTATTATCCTCATTAATTTTTTGCAAATATAAAGGATTTATTAAATTGTGATTCTTGTTCCTCTATAACAAATGATGTCATATTGGTATTTTCCAATTCTGTTTTTATTTCGCAACTTCTGCATTTTGTAAGTGGGACTTCTTCCTTATCATCGTAATCATAAATCTGAGGATGCTGTTGTTTCAAATCGTCTGGAATATTAAGGTTTTTAAGAAATTCTGGTACTCTTGGTGCTGCATAATAGAACGCCTCTTCTGCAGAAATTAAACCATCTTTATTAACATCAGCACCTGTACAATTTGAATATAGAGCTTCTATCAAAAAGTATATAAACACACCAGGTGGATCTAGCCAGCTAAAACCTAATGAGAGTTCCTCTGCACGGCATGCAGTTAATATAACTCTTCCATCTCTTGCTAGTTTGTTATCTGGATCTGTTATTATTTCGCCACTGTTACAGCCATCGCTGATAATTATTTGGGTGGATGCCTCAAAATTATAGAGATCTAAAATATGACCAAAACCAGATCCATGACCGCTCCAATAGTAAAGAACAACA